>JAEZIL010000019.1 GCA_023436685.1 Bacteroidota bacterium
TATATTAGGTGGCCCATATACTACTGAAGGTCCCCAATATGCATACAACTGGGTGCCTGCACAATATATAGATGACAGCCGCAAGCTGAACCCAACTGTAAGGCCTCCTTACGATTTCAGCTACTACCTTGAAGTGACTGATACCGCAGGTTGTGTAGATATTGATACTGTACTGGTACGTGTACCATGTGCCGATCTGAACTTGCCCAATGCATTTGCGCCGGGCGGATCGAACCGCAATACTGCAACATTTGGTATCATGAACGGCCAGCTGATCAAACTGAACCACTTCCGCATATTTGACCGCTGGGGCAAAGAGGTGTTCAGCACTACAGATCCTACCAAACGCTGGGACGGCAAAATAAACGGAGAAGACGCGCAAATGGGCGTATATGTATGGGAAGCTGACGGTTTCTGTACTTCCGGGCAGGCTGTGCGGAAGAAGGGTAACGTTACCCTGATAAGATAGCTACGGAGTTAAATGTTTTTTTATTCAATATTTAAAAAGCCACCGATAAGGTGGCTTTTTGTATTACGTAATTGACTTAGGCTATTTTTTAATAAAGAAACACAATAGCGTTTTGTTTTGTTAGCAATGGTTTTAGAGCGAAATTTGCACCCGAACAAAAAATAAGAAATCAAAAGCATGAGCAACAATTTTGTAACAGTAGGAAGCAAGTTTCCTGAATTCAGGAAAAAAGCGGTGGTATCTCTGGAGAAAGGTAAAGAGTTCAAAGAGATCAGTAATGAGGACATCAAAGGACAATGGTCTGTAATGTTCTGGTGGCCCAAAGATTTCACTTTTGTTTGCCCAACTGAAATAGCAGAGTTTAACAAAGCATTCTCTGATTTCCAGGATAGGGATACTGTATTATTGGGCGCATCAACCGATAGTGAATTTGTACACCTGGCATGGCGTAAAGACCATGACGACCTGCGTGGCCTGAAATTTCCAATGATAGCAGATACTTCAAAAAGCCTGGCGGAAGAACTGGGTATTTTGGAGCCAAATGAAAAAATAGCTTACCGTGCTACCTATATCATAGACAATGAAGGTATTGTACGTTGGGTAAATATCAACGACCTGAGTGTAGGGCGCAATGTGGCTGAAGTGTTGCGCGTGCTGGATGCTTTGCAAACAGATGAGCTTTGCCCTTGCAACTGGACCAAAGGCGAAGAAACGCTTACGCAGAAACAACAAGCGGAACTAGCTTAATACTATATGCTATTAAATGTCCACTCTGTGCAATAGTATAGAGTGGATTTTTTTTAATGTTGAAATAAATAAATGATGAACGAAACGCTTCTTATTATATATACTGAATTGGGAATTGATGCTACTCATGATAATACAGGCATACAACGCTTGTCTGCGGTAGATAGCAAGTTTCTCCGAGACCTTAAACTGAATGTAAAGACTGTATTGGATAGCAGCAACTATACCAAAAAAGAAACTGCTTTGCTTGCACTGGCCGTAGCAGTGAATGAGAAAAATGAAGTGCTGATAAATGCATTTGGTGAAAGGGCATTGAAAGAAGGGGCTACTGAAGCAGAACTGGCCGAAACCCATACCTGCACGGCATTAATGAATACTAACAATGTGTTTTACCGTTTCAGGCATTATATGGACGGTGTAGAATACTACAACAACCAGCCTGCGGGCCTGCGTATGAGTAGCATGATGAACCCTGTGCTGGGTAAAGAGTTGTTTGAAATGATGAGCCTTGTAATATCGGCAATAAACAATTGTGAGCGTTGCATTACATCGCACGAGCGTTCCGTAAAAGAGCATGGCGCTACAGAAGCGCGTATATATGATGGTGTACGCCTGGGTGCTGTTATCAAAAGCCTTTGTGTAGTTATATAATTCTCCGTTAGTCTAAATAAGTTGGGTTAAGCAGGTAGGTAAGTTGAGTGTTTGCTGCAACTTAATTAACCTGTTTAACCCAATTGTTTTAATAACTATTGAAATGATTACGCCAGCGGGAATGATACGGTAAACGTACTTCCTTTGCCCGGTGTACTTTCCACTCTTGCTTTACCTTCGTGCGCTTCTACCATGGCCTTAACATAGCTAAGCCCCAGCCCGAAACCTTTTACATTGTGCAAATTGCCTGTATGGGCACGGTAAAACTTTTCAAATACGCGGTTGGCAGTCTCTTTGTTCATGCCAATGCCATTATCTTTTACTTTGATGGCCAGCATACTGCCTGCATTTTGGGTTTCTATTTCTATAACAAGCGGCAGGTTGTCTTTAGAATACTTAATAGCATTATCAAGCAGGTTGAAAATGATATTGGAGAAGTGGACCTCGTCAGCCTCTATTAAGTGGCGGGTGGCATGCAGGTTTAGCTTTAGTGTGCCATTCTTCTCCTGTATTTGCAGCGAGAGGTTGTTGGCTACTTTGTTAATTATATCGTGCGCATTCAGCTGCTGCAGGTTAAGCCTTATATCTTGTTTTTCTATACGTGCGGCCTGCAATATTTTCTCCACCTGTTTGTTCATCCGCTTGTTCTCATCCTTTATCATGCCGCTGTAGTACTTTATCTTGTCGGTATCGTGTATCACCTTTTCGTTAGTCAGGGCATCAATGGCCAGCGATATGGTGGCAAGTGGTGTTTTTAGCTCATGCGTCATGTTGTTGATGAAGTCAGATTTTATCTCCGAAAGCTTCTTTTGTGTGAACATAGTACGCACTGTAAGTGCAAATGCCGATATGATAATAGTGGTAAAAAATATCGAAGCACCTATCATCCAGCCCATGCTATGCAGCACGTGGTTGTGGTCTTCTTCAATATACAGGTACATGGTTTCGGGAGTGCGGGCGTTCTCCACCTGCAACGGTATCATTATGCTGCGCGACATGTACTCGGGCCTAAAACCCCTGGAAGATACAATGGGGCTTTGAAAGATGTTAAGAATGGTATATTCGGCAGGGTCATTTACATTATACTTAGCTAGTGCTTTGTCTATTACATTTTGTATGTCTTTCTCATCTATTTTCTGCGTGGTAAAGTTTTGGAGTATGAACAGGCGCGACTCTTCGTCGAGAAAGCCAATATTGCCTGTACTAAATATGTATAGCTGGTACAGCTCATTCTTTACTTCCGTTACTGCATGTTCAATATCCTGCTGGTGCTGCTTTTGGCGCAACGATATCGCGTTACGTATCCACGACATCTGAATGAAGATGATGCCCAATACGGAAATGGTGATAAGAACGACAATAAGCGGAAAGACTTTCTTCATGTTCAGGCTAAAATTACAAGGCTATCATTCTTATACAAACTAAGCCAACAGGGCTTTAACTTGGGTTTAACGCTTGCAGCACTCAATTTACTTCATTTGTGCTATTTGCAAACCATATAACTTAGGGTTTTATTAACCGGCGTAACCATACTATGCTCATTATTCTATAGTATTTTTGCAACACAATTTTTCGCTGCTTGGCACATATAATCGAAGCAAGGCATTTATCAAAAGCTTTTGGCAGTCATAAGGCGGTACAGGGTTTGTCTTTCTCTATACAGCAGGGCGATGTTTATGGCTTTTTGGGTGAGAATGGTGCAGGTAAAAGCACCACCATCAGAATGCTGTTGGGCCTTATTTACCCCGATAGTGGGGAGGTATATATACAAGGCAAACTGTTTAATAACAACCACAGGCATTTGTTGCAGCATATAGGTGCTATTATAGAGCGCCCCGATATGTACGGCTATCTTTCGGGGTGGGACAACCTGCGTATGTTCGCCACACTCAGTAAAAAAGATATTCCCAATAGCCGCTTGCACGAGGTGCTGGATATTGTAGGGCTAAAGGGAAGAGAAAAAGATAAGGTGAAGGCATATTCTCAAGGTATGAAGCAGCGCCTGGGCATAGCCATAGCCCTGGTACACGATCCTGCTTTGCTGGTGTTAGACGAGCCCACCAATGGGCTTGACCCACAGGGCATAGCCGAAATGCGGCAGCTGATACAGCACCTGAGTAAAGATCATGGTAAAACCATACTCATTTCATCTCACCTGCTGCACGAAATTGAGCAGATAGCAACCCGTATGCTCATAATACATAAGGGCCGCAAAATGGCCGAAGGCAATGTGGAAGATTTGCTAAAGCCGGAAGAAACATTGATTGAAACACGCCTGCTACCCGATGCAGCTATAATACAAAAGCTACAAAACAGCCCCTGGGCACAATATCTGCAAGAAGGTAGTGCAGAGACTATAGTGCTGAAGATGTCGCCCATGCAGGTGCCTGCATACAACCAATGGTTGGTAAATGCCGGTGCACAGGTAATAAAATTAAGCAGCCGCCATTCGCTGGAGGCATATTTCTTATCCTTAACCAGCGATACCCATGCTTAGATTAGAGTTATATAAGATATTCCGCAGGCCACGCACCTACATCAGTTTTGCCATTATCACAGCCATTACATTGGTGATACAACTGGCTATGATGGCAGATGGTAAGAGCTTTGTGGCATTTGCCATGCAAGGCGTGGGCGAGCAGTTTGATATTAGCGGCAACATACTAAATGGTTATTTGGTAACCTATATCATTTTACAGTCGCTGCTGATACATATACC
>JAEZIL010000074.1 GCA_023436685.1 Bacteroidota bacterium
AGCAAGACGAGAGTAGAGTAGCTGTCCCGATGCAAAGCAAGCTCACGCCGATGAGTGTTCTTTTCATAATCAAAGAAAAATATTTGCTACGAAATTGATTGAATAATTGTTAAAAGTGTTACAATGATAGAGCATTCTTTTCATAATGTCAAGCATTGAAACATGAGAAAAATAAAAAAAAATTCGCCTGCAGCCTGTTAAATTATAATAATATATGATGGTATTCGTTGTTACATAGTGGTGAATACCCATAGCTAAAGGATGTCTGCTGAAACACGTAACTTTGATAACACATAGTTTATACTATATATACCATGGTAAAAATGAAAAGATTTGGAACCCTATTTGCTCTGTTAATAGCTGGTATTACAGCATCGGCCAACCCTTATACTTATACAGTAACGGCTAAGCCCGAAGATGCGCTGGATGGATATATGACAGCTAAAATATGGCTGAATGAATATGCACTACCCCAGATAACGCTTCACGATCTGGAATATACTACTTCAAAAGCTATAACCGACAGCTCTATAAAACCTGCACCAGCTAGTAATTTTAAAGTAATACTAGGTAAAGAAAAAAAGCGCCCATTTGCCGTTGTGCAGATACCCGCATACAAGAACGAAGGTGGAATAACCAGTCGCCTTACTTCGGTTTCGCTGGTGGTGAATGAATCGGCTACACCTTCTCCTGAAGCGCAAATGCGTACAACCGGAACCACGCAAAATTCATCGCCTCTTGCCAGCGGCGCTTGGTATAAAATAGCAGTTAATAATACGGGCTTCTGCAAAGTGGATTATGATTTCATTAATAAAAATTTAGGTCTTTCAAGTATTGCTTCGGCTAACATACGGGTGTTTGGTAATGGTGGTAATATGTTGCCTGAAAATAATGCAATGCCCCGGAAAGACGGCTTGCAAGAAAATGCAATATGGGTAAGTGATGGTGGAGATGGTAACTTTGGCCCCGGCGACTACCTGATATTTTATGCTGTTGGCCCTGATGGCTGGCATACACACGACACTGATAGAACATACAGGCATGTAAAAAATGTGTATGAGGATAAAGCGTACTATTTCCTGAATTTTGACCAGGGGCAAGGCTTACGCATAAGCGGGCAGGGTACGCCACCGGTGGGCAATGTTACCGTAACTAGCTTTGACGACCATATATTTTATGAGCAGGAATTGAATAACCCTCAAAAAGCAGCTAAGCGCTGGTGGGGCGAAGAGTTTTCATCGTCTCCGGGTAAAACACTATCGCATAGTGTAACCCTTGACCTTGGGGGTAATGTACAGGAAGCTAATTTCAATGTAATGTTAGGTTCGCGTGGGCCGTCAACGGGCAATACATTTACTGTGGTATTGAATGGGCAAACCATGGGTGTTTATTCGATGGCTGGCTCTAACTTCAGAGAGGAAAGTATACCCGTTAGCGAACTGAAGGTGCCTTATGCAGTTGGTGCTATGGGCAATACAGCAAAATTTGATATCACTTATCGCCCTACGGCATCTGAGTCGATAGGATACCTGGACTATATTGAAGCTATAACACGACGTGGATTGGCCTTTACGGGCCCCCAACTAACCTTCCGCGACTGGAGAAGTGTTGGAGCCGGTAACATAGCTACATACCAGCTGGGCAATGCCGGTGCAGGCACGCAGGTTTGGGATGTTAGCGATCCTCAAAATCCTGTTTCTATGTCAGGGTCTTTAAATGGAGCTACCTACAGTTTTAGCCAGGATGCATCTACCCTTCACGAGTTTGCCGCATTTCAGGACCTGAACCTGTTATTGCCCGAATATATAGGTGGCGTTGCCAACCAGGACCTACATTCATTGGCCCAGGTAGACTATATAATTATTGCACCTGAAGCATTTCTGAGCGCCGCAAATCAGCTGGCAGATTTTCATCGCGAACGCAATGGAACGCGCGTATTGATAGCCACACCACAACAGGTTTATAACGAATTCTCATCAGGCTCTCAGGATATATCAGCCATACGAGATCTTGCCCGTATGTTCTATAAGCGCGCAGGTAATGATGAGGCAGCAATGCCTAAGAATCTATTGTTGTTTGGCGATGCTTCTTACGACTATAAAAACAGGCTGCCGAATAACACCAATGTAGTGCCTACGTATGAAACCGGAGGTTGGGGCGCTGCTATTGATATGTATTGCAATGACGATTTCTTTACATTTTTAGATGACAATGAAGATATATCGAATGGCAATATCATTAATACTATGGATATGGGCGTGGGGCGCTTTCCGGTAAATACACCCGAACAGGCGCAGCAAATGGTGAATAAAGTAAAACACTATAAAAGTGCTGCCTCGCTGGGCCCATGGCGATTGGCCAATACACTTGTGGCAGATAATGAAGACCGTGCAGGCGAGCACATGGGCGATGCAGAAGCAATGGACTCAACAGTACTGAAAAGCAGCAATATTTATAATAACAACAAGGTTTACCTTGATATAACCAATGTAACCTCAACACCCGCGGGGCCACGTTCTCCCGATGCCAATAAGCTGATCAATGATAATATTTACAAGGGCACTTTCATGATCAACTACAGCGGCCACGGTAATACCGAAGTATGGGCTGATGAGCGGATACTAACTTCAGAAGACTATAACAAATGGAAGAATATTGATAAGCTACCGTTTATTATTACCGCCACCTGCGATTTTGGGCGTTTTGACCATCCTGAATATGTATCGGCAGGCGAGGCCCTTGCTATAAAGCCCGATGGTGGTTGCATTGCTGCAGTCACTACCACGCAGCTTGTATTTGCGGGCGATAATAAAGTGCTGAACCAGGATTTTCTTTCGGCGCAGTTTGAACATGTAAACGGTAAGTGGAACACTTTTGGAGAGGCATTGATGAAAGGGAAAAACATTACTTACGCACGCACAAGGTATACTGTAGGGCTGAGGAAATTTGCACTGTTCGGAGACCCTGCATTAGAGCCTAACTTCCCCGAATACTTTATACAAACAGAATCGATAATAGACGGCGAAACAGGAGCGGAGACAGACTCCATAGGTGCTTTGGGCGAATATATTATTAAAGGTAAAGTAGTAGATAAAGATAATAACCTGCTCGACTTTACCGGCCGCCTTAACATTACCTTTTTCGATAAGCCGCGTACGGTGAAACAGCAAACCTACTGGAATGAAAAAGAATTTAAACTGCTGAACAATGTGATATACAGGGGTAAGGCAACCGTAACCAATGGTAAATTCAGTGTGGCTTTCATTGCCCCTAAGGATATTAACTACGAATATGGAAAAGCGAAAGTGAGCTTCTATGCAGAAAATGGTGAAACCGATGCCGCCGGTGCCGATTTCAACCCCATTGTTGGAGGTTTTTCTGATCATCCGCGAATAGAGGATGTGCCACCAATAGTGAAACCTTTCATTGGCGATAGCCTCTTTCGTAACGGCGGGCTTACCGGCGCCAATACTTTGTTGTATGTAATACTGGAGGATGAAACAGGCATCAACGTATCGGGCAATAGTATTGGCCACGATCTTGTAGCCATATTAGATGGCGATGTTGCTAACCAGTATATTATGAACGACTATTACGAAACTGCTCCCAATACCTATAAGAAAGGCTACGTTAGTTTCCCGCTGGTTAATATACCAGACGGTAAACATAGGATAACAGTTAAAGCCTGGGATGTAAACAATAATTCGGGTGTTGGCTATGTTGATTTTGAGGTAGCCAATGGTAATATTGTAAAGGTGCAGGAGTTGATCAATTATCCTAATCCGTTTACTGATAAAACACATTTCAGGTTTGAGCATAACCACCCTGACGAAGAAATGGAAACGGTAATAAATATCTATACCTCAGGAGGTTCGCACGTGCGTACCATTAAGCAAAGCTTTACACCTACCGGCAGCCATAGCGATGAAATTGAATGGGACGGCACCAGCGATACGGGTGCATTGCTGCCATCGGGTATGTATTTATACCGGATGAATATCTCTACCGCAAAAGGTTCTGAAACAACGGCATACCAAAAATTAGTGATTGTACGTTAGTAATTTAGATGGCATTGAGTATATTGCTTTATTAATGAGGCACATTATTTGATGTGCAAAAAGAATACCTTTGTAAACTATAAAATATAATATAACAGAATGGTAAAGAGTTTCGGAGTGTTAGGGCTTACGTTGGCTGCGTGCTTATCGGGTTTTGCCGCAAAAGCACAAGATGCCAGCCTGGATGGCGCTACAAACACTATAACTCCAGCAGTTCCTTTTCTTAGGATATCGCCTGATGCACGTTCGGGCGCAATGGGCGATGTGGGTATAGCAATAAGCCCCGATGCCAATGCCCAGTATTGGAACGTAGCTAAAATGCCTTTCAATACTAAACGGTATGGTATTTCGGCAACGTATACACCCTGGTTGAAGGATCTTGTGCCTGATATATTTCTTGCATATCTGTCAGGCTATGCTAAGTTTGGACAAGACGATAACCAGGCAATAAGTGGTTCGTTACGTTATTTCTCTTTGGGTGAAATAAATTATACCGGTCTTAATGCAGAACCTTTAGGTACTGGTAAACCTAATGAATTTGCCCTTGACCTGGGTTACAGCCGTAAGTTGTCAGAATATCTTTCTGCAGGCTTAAGCTTCCGTTATATACATTCTGCAATTGCCTCAGGCTTAACCGCTACAGGTACTACCGCAAACTATAAGCCGGGCAACGCTTTTGGCGCTGACCTTGGTATATACTACACTAAAACCAAAGAGCTGGATCAGTTCCGCAACAACAACTTTAGTTTTGGTGCCGTGCTGAGCAATGTAGGTTCTAAAATATCTTACAACTCTGCCCGCAGAGATTTTATACCTATCAACCTTGGCTTAGGTGCTGCTTACACTATGCAAACCGATGAGTATAATAAGATCACATTTGCACTAGACGTAAATAAACTGTTGGTGCCTACCCCTACCGATACATCAACTACAGGTACACCTAAGTTCGATCCTCACTACGACCGCGGTGTAGTATCGGGCATGTTACAATCATTTGGCGATGCGCCTGGCGGCTTTAGCGAAGAGCTAAAAGAATTCCAGGTATCGCTGGGTGCTGAATATTGGTATCAAAACCAGTTTGCAGTACGTGCAGGTTATTTCTACGAGAACAAAGAAAAAGGCGACCGTAAATACTTTACCTGTGGTTTAGGCGTACGTTATCAGGTATTCAATCTGAACTTTGCTTACCTGGTACCTTCCGGCAGTGGTATCAACCGTAATCCGCTATCTAATACTTTCCGCTTCTCTCTGTTATTTGAGTTTGACGGTAAGCCAAAGGGTTCAGGCGGCTCTTCTTCTGACGAGGCAAGGCCAACTCCGCCACCATCTCGCGGCACCCCATAGTAGTAGCTAACCACTTTACATAAAATTATAAAGGCGCTGATTAATTCAGCGCCTTTATTGCTTTATTGAATATCGAATTTGCTACATGATCTCACTAAGCTCCAGCCAGCGTAGTTCTTTTTCTTCAAGTAGCCTGGTTACTTCCGTTATCCGGCTACTTAGTTTTTGAAGCTCATCGTAAGGCAGGCCAAGCATTCCCATCTTTTCGGTTATTTCAGCTTTTTCTTTTTCTAGTGCAGGCATGTCTTTCTCCAACTGCTCAAACTCTCGCTTTTCATTAAAAGAAGGCTTTCGTTTTTCTTTTGCCGTTGCAACTACAGGTACGGTAGGCTGTTGTATGCTTTCAGGTGTTGTTTCCTGCACCACTGCCAGCGGCTTACGTTCGTTATCTTTAATCCATATGCGGTAGTCAGAATAGTGACCCGGAAAATCGCGTATATAACCATCGCCCTCAAATACAAAAAGGTGATCTACAAGGCGATCCATAAAATACCTGTCGTGAGATACTATTAGCAGGCACCCTTGGTAATCGCTCAGAAAATTTTCCAGTACACCCAGGGTAGGCAGGTCAAGATCATTGGTAGGTTCATCCAATATCAGGAAATTGGGACTGCGAAATAATACTGCAAGCAGTTGCAGCCTTTTCTTTTCACCGCCACTTAGCTTCGACAGGTATGTATATTGCTGTTCAGGCGAGAAGAGGAACAGTTGCAAGAATTGCGCAGCACTTAAAGAGCCCCCACCTGCGAGTGGGAAGCTTTCTGCGATATTCTTTACGTACTCTATCACCCGCATGTCTTCCTTTATCTCCAGTCCTTGCTGCGAAAAATTGCCAAACACAACAGTGTCTCCAATGTTTATTTTACCACTATCTGCAGGCTCCAGGCCTTGCAGCATTTGCAAAAATGTAGACTTGCCAGCACCATTCTTACCCACAATGCCAATACGATCGCCTTTTTTAAATGTATAGTCGAAACCCTTTAGGAGCACTTTTTCGCCAAAGCTTTTGTACACTTTCTTTAGTTCAGCTATTTTACCGCCCAGGCGGTTCATCTTCATTTGCAGCTCTACCTTGTTGTCTTCAATACGTTGCTTAGCCCTCGCCTCTACATCGTAAAAATTATCTATACGGCTGCGAGATTTTGTTGTACGAGCTTTGGGTTGTTTACGCATCCACTCCAGCTCTTTGCGGTATTCATTTTTAGCTTTATCAATACTTGCCTGTTGGCTTTCTATACGTGCAGCTTTACGCTCAATATAGTTTTCGTAGTTGCCTTTATATTCGTATATACTGTTGCCATCCAGCTCCCATATCTCATTGCAAACAGCATCCAGAAAGTAGCGATCGTGGGTTACCATCAACAATGTTACTTTTTCCTGGTTTAGGTAGTGTTCCAGCCATTCCACCATTTCTACATCCAGGTGGTTGGTAGGTTCGTCCATTATCAGCAGTACATGCTTATGTTCAAACCCTATATCTATAAGCGTTTGTGCCAACGCTACCCTTTTGCGTTGCCCGCCCGATAAGGTGTTGACATTTTGGTCGAGATGGTGAATATTCAGTTTGCCCAATATCTGCTTCACCTTTGCCTCAAAATCCCATGCACCCAGCTCATCAATTCTTCCAAGGGCTTCAGCCAGTGCCATAGGG
>JAEZIL010000081.1 GCA_023436685.1 Bacteroidota bacterium
CAGTACACCTGCAATAGTAGCATGTATGCCTGAATTGAAGATGCAATACCAAAGCATAATACCGAAAAGATAAAATAAAACGTAGCGCTTTACTTTTAGAAGGTTCATTATGATAAGTATTGCCATAATGACGCCCGCATAAATTAAGTATTGTAATTGTATGTTTTTAGCATAAAATATTGCAATGGTAAGTATACCACCCAAGTCATCTATAATTGCTAAAGCTGTAAGAAATATTCTAAGTGATAGTGGAGCTCGTTTGCCCAATAATGATAGTATGCCTAATGAGAAGGCGATATCAGTAGCCATTGGCACACCCCATCCATTTGTAAAGGGTGTATTGTTGGTCCATAGCAAATAAAACATTGCGGGAATAACCATCCCACCTAATGCAGCAATGGCTGGAAGTAAAGATTTTCTTAGGCTGGATAATTCGCCTATCATTAGCTCACGCTTTATTTCTAGCCCTACCAAGAAGAAGAACAGCGCCATAGCAGCATCATTTATTATGTGTAAAATAGTGTGAGGCAGATGCAGGCCTGAGAATGGTAATGCAAGCTCTATTTCCCAAAAAGATATGTAGCGTTCTGATAAACCGCTATTACTTAATATTAAAGAGAATATTGTACAGCATATCAATACAATCCCCACAGATCTGCTATCGTGAATGAATTCCTTTATAGGAGATACAATGTATGTATTAACATAGTTCTTAGGTTTAGGCATAGCTCAAAAATAAGAATATAGTGTTAATTGCTTTGAGTGCTACAGTCTAATGAAGTTTTGTGCATATTTTTTCTGTGAAAAAATATTTTTCTTATCTGGTAGTGGGGTGTTTTTGTATCAAAAAGAAGACCAAACTTTTGAATGTCCATACTGTGGTTCTAACTAAACAAACAAGCCTGAAGAATTTTTTTTTTACACAAATTGTTAGCAATTTCGTCTTCCCGTTGAGATGGGAGGTTAAAAGTGGTTCGTAGGGCGGGAAATAACATTTTTTTAGGATGGTTAGTTGATTGGTTTTTGCCGGGTTTCAAAATTGAATTTTACCCGGTTGGTAAATTCGTCGCTTTACTAATTCTAGTTTTGAAAAAATGTACTAACTTGATTACGCTGAAAACGCACATGGAGTATAACAACTACAATAATACATCTAATAATATATCGGGCGAAGCAGAGGCGGTATGGGATAAGTGCTTAGGTATAATAAAGGATAATGTTAACTGGCGTACCTTTCAAACATGGTTCGAGCCGATAAAAGCAGTTGCATTATCGAATAGCGTTCTTACATTACAGGTTCCAAGTCAGTTTTTTTATGAGTGGTTGGAAGAACACTATGTAGAATTGTTAGGTAAAACGATAAAGCGGGTTTTAGGTAAAGAGGGCAGATTGGAATACCGTATTATAATGGAAAAGGCCTCAGGTCAGCGCCAGCAAACATCTATAAATATTCCCGGTAGTACATATACAAAGCCACCAATTGATAGTAACTACGTGGATATGCCCTTGAAGTGGGACGATCCGCATAATATAAAAACACCCTACGCAATACCCGGGTTGAAGCGTATGCAGATAGACCCGCAATTGAACGCCAACTATACGTTTGAAAAATATGTAGAAGGTGATTGCAACCGCGTTGCGCGTTCTGCAGGATTGCACGTTGCGCAAAAGCCGGGAGCTACATCTTTTAACCCTTTGGTGGTATTTGGTGGTGTAGGGTGGGGAAAGACTCACCTTGTACAGGCAATAGGAAATGAGGTAAGGAGGTTACATCCCAATAAGGCTGTATTGTATGTAAGCGCCGAAAAGTTCATCAATCAGTTTATCGATCACTCGAAGAATAATGAGGTAAATGACTTCATACACTTTTACCAGTTGATAGATGTATTAATAGTAGATGACATACACCTGTTTGTGCCGGCTACTAAAACTCAAGACGTTTTCTTTGCGATTTTCAATCATTTGCACCAAAGCGGTAAGCAAATAATACTTACCAGCGATACGCCGCCTAAAGACCTTGAAGGTATGCAGGAGCGATTACTCAGCCGTTTTCGCTGGGGGTTGAATGCAGATATACAGGCGCCCGATTTTGAAACACGCCAGGCTATACTGCAGATGAAGATGAAGCAAGAAGGCCTTGAAATACCCGAGGATGTTGTGAAATATGTAGCATATAATGTACAAAGCAACGTACGCGAACTAGAGGGTGCTCTGATTGCATTATTTGCACAAGCAACGCTTAATAAGAAAGAAATAGATATAGAGCTTGCAAAGCGTGTAATGAAAAACTTTGTGAAAACTGCTGCTCGCGAGCTTACTATTGAAAATATACAAAAGATGGTGTGCGAATATTTCCATCTTCCTTATGATAGGCTTTTGGCTAAAACACGTAAACGCGAAGTAGTACAGGCACGCCAGATAACTATGTTTCTTGCTAAAAAGTTCACTAAAAGTTCGCTTAAAAACATTGGCGAACACTTTGGAGGCTTCGACCATACCACTGTGATACACTCTTGCCAAACTGTTGAAAATTTAATGGACACGGATACAGAGTATAAAGAACAGTTACTGGAGCTGCAGCAAAAAGTTCAGTTAGCAAGTATATAAATATATTTTACCAGTGTAGCCCCGATATACATCGGGGCTTTTTTATTGCAGAAATATTTTGAGAAATTACCAATGTTTGCACAAGCTATTACCTCCGGGAAAAGAAAGTTCAGGTGTGTTGGCTCTGTCTTGCTAGACAATGAATGGGAGGTATAGGAATAAGTATAGTGGACATTTCAAGACAAAAAGTACGATACATACGTTACGACTATTCCCTTTTTCAATTACAATATACAATCGTCAAATAATATTTTTTTTCGATGTAGAGAAAGGCTAAAAAATCTTTTGTTATTTCACTAATAAAACTATCTTTGCAGTCCCCAAACGGGGAAATTACTAAGCTCTTTAAACGTTGTAGGCCTTTGGTTTACATGAGTATAGGTGAGGTGGGAGAGTGGCCGAATCCAACAGTTTGCTAAACTGTCGTACGTGTCAAAGCGTACCGCGGGTTCGAATCCCGCCCTCACCGCTGCCCCAAAATATTGTTGGCAGTGCCATCAATCCGGGTTCGGGAAGTAGCGCAGGCCGGTAGCGCATCTGGTTTG
>JAEZIL010000093.1 GCA_023436685.1 Bacteroidota bacterium
CTCGTATGCCGGTTGCAGGGGGAGAAATTACTGGTATCGAATCGACCGTTGGTGTATTGGCAAGCGATGTGCCGTAGCTGTAGCGGAAGATGGCGTCATCGCCCGAGGCAAAAGTGTACCAGTTGCCTGTAGCATCATCTTTCACGGTAGTAGCGCCATAAACAGGCCCTGTGTAGCCTGTGGGAAGATCGGTATAGGCGGGGGAGCCGGTTACGGGGTTGGTGCCCATGCTTGCTATTCTGATATAATTGGTAGCCCACCAGGGGCATATTACCTGGTACCAGTTGCCATTGTCGTGGTGCATTTCTACTTGTGAACCATTGGTTAGCCCAAAGCCCCAGCTAAGCGCAGTAGGGGTGTAATACTGGTCAACGCTGAAAATACTATCGGCCCAGCTATAGGTTGCTGCATCGTATGGGGTTGAGAGGGTTACGGTATCGTACTGGCACACAGTATCGGGCGCTATTATTTGCGCACGTGTGGCTATGCTTAGTAAGCATAAAAGAAAAATAAGACAGGGCCTCAAATCGCAGAGTTTAAGATTTAAATATAATAATAAATAACAGGATATGAAGTGCTGTAAACCTTATGTTTTCTGTAATGTAAAGATTACATTAGCACCCAATTGCAATACCCTGCCGTATGAAAAAATTACTTTTTGCTGCTATCATCATTTTTGCAGCAGCCCTTACCACCCATGCACAAACACGTATGATAGCCGAATCGTTCTACCGCTACGATACCAATGACATGGTAGATAAAGCGAAAGACTCGACCGATTATTTTTACGTAGCCGGAAGCGGCAGGGGCAACGCACCAGGCGAAGAAAAAAACTATGATACCGCCGTATCTCAATTCCTGTTTACAACCGCGCCACAGCTGTACAGGCGCCGTGTACAAACTTTTGATGCGAATGACCATATACTTTCAGTTACCACCGAAGAACACATAAACGGCAACTGGGCATACGACGACCGTCATACAAACAGCTACAACAGCAGCGGCCAGCTACTTAGCGATACGCTGAGCGAATATGATATGGTAGCGGGTGTATGGAAGCCTTACATTATAACCGTGAACGCATACAACACAGCCGGCCGTATAGAGGCAAGCTATGCACTGTGGCTGAATGGAGGTACGGGCATATGGGATACCAACAGCCGTACCAGCATTTACTATAACACAGCCGGAGATGTTGTTCTTACAACGTATGATGAAGACCACGCAGGCAACCTGGTAGCCGATGACAGTGCTTTTTACACCTACAACAGCAGCCGCCAATTGGTGCATAAGTACAACAAAGTACGGGTAAGCGCCACCACCAACGACTGGGTACATGGCGAAGCCAAAACCTACAGGTATGATGCAAGTGGCAGGCTGGTATCGGAACACGAGCAGACAGACCAATGGGGCAGCGGCCACCTGGATACTACCAGCCGTTATGTAAATACTTACGATGCTGCCGGCAATATAAAGACAGTAGTGTATAGCTGGAAAGATGGACTTAACTGGAAGCCTAATGACAGCACAACCTTGAGGTACAATAGCGACCACCACCTTACCTACAGCCGCACCATGCAGTGGGATGGGTTTGCATGGGCCAACACTTTTAGCACAGTTACCTTCAACTACTATTACGGGCCATATACCCCAACAACTATAACCAACATAAGCAACACGGCCACGCCATTGAAGCTATACCCTGTACCTGCCACTAACACACTGTATATTCAAACCAGTGAAAAAGAGCAGCAGCATTATACTGTAACCATTACCGATATGCAAGGCAAGCAAGTGCTGCACAATACATACATAGGCAATACTACAAGACAGTTAGAGATTAGCACACTACCCGCAGGTATGTACAACATTACCTTGCTGAGCACTAAAGGAGCCGTGCAGCATGGTAGGTTTATAATAACACGTTAGTGTAAAAACCTTCACTAATTTCACTGCGCAAATAAACCCTTATGAAAAAATACATTCTCTTCATAGCGATATTGATCAGCTGCTTTACCGCACATGCGCAAAAGCGCCTTGTTGCTACCGCCGCATATATGCCAAGCCATACTACGGGTATGGACACTTTGACAGACACAGTTTGCTATACCTATGGCGGTAACAGATATACTACGCCAAACAATCTTAGAAATTTCGATACGGCTGCCCGCATGTTTCTAGATCAGGGAACATGGAAGGTAAAAAATTATGATATCCAAACATTCGATGCGAATGACCGCATACTTACGGATGGCCGGGTAGATAGGAATAATAGTGGCAATTGGGAATATGGAATACAACAAGCCTTTACTTATGATGCTACTGGGAAACTTGTTACAGATACAGTATATATCTATGCAATAAGCGCAGGGTACTGGTATGCTATTGAATATACCAACTATACCTACAATGCCGCCAACCAGGTAGTGAGTGAAACAATAATAGATTGGAATGAAATCACAAATACCTGGGGAAAAGATGAACGTATTCTATACCACTACAATGCAGCCGGCTATTTAATTGTTAAGGAATATCAAGTGTGGCCATATATGGGCAGTGCATTTATAACCATGGATAGTACGAAATACACCTACAATGCTAACAATCTCTGTATTAGGATAGATATTCTTACTTGGAAAGACACATACTGGAGCGATTATAGTACGCAAGTATTTGCATACAATGGCAATGGTGATGTGGTAGCACAGTACGATCTTAGCGCAGCAGATACGTTGTCATCTCTGCTTACCTACTACAATGCCACCAACGACACTACCGCTACCACCTACCGTGCTAAACGTACCACATGGCTTATGGGCGATAGCACCATATATACATGGAATAGCGATGGTAACCCCGATACAGAATCACAAATGAGATGGGACGAATTTACCGCTAGCTACAGGCGGGCAGGTTTTTACAAATGTTATTACGAGCCATTTACACCCAACTCGGTAACTAACGTAAGTAAAGCTGCCGCACAACTGCAACTACACCCCGTACCAGCTACCAATACACTATACCTGCAAACGCAGGATAAAGAACAGCAGCACTACACCGTAACCATTACCGATATGCAGGGCAAGCAAGTGCTGCGCAATACATACATAGGTAATACTACAAGGCAGTTAGATATCAGCACATTACCCGCAGGTATGTACAACATTACATTGCTCAGCAATAAAGGGGCGGTGCAGCATAGTAAGTTTACCGTGGTGCGGTAGTGTGTTATTGTTTATTAGCAGGCACCTCCTCTTGCGTGGTTTTGCTTTTTACAATATTAGGTTTCAGTTTTTTTCTATATAACCGGTACTTTAAAAACGCACGCTCGGCCCGTTCCATAGCTTTATTAAATTGTTCCAGCACTTCGGCTATATAGCTTCGTTTCAAAGGGGATTTCCACTTAGCTGTCATAGGTTGTCTCTTTCAAAACTATCAGCTAGCAAGGCTATGCCAGTAAGTGCCTTTTCATGCGCAATAACAAATCATTATCAAACTGAGGTGCGACAGCTACATAAAAAGCCTGAGTGTTGAAAAAAGCAACACTGTTAAGTGTTTTTGGGTGCAGCAATGTAGCGGGGAATTGGGGAAATGCCACATTTATGCATCATAGAATTTTATTTATATCTTGGTAAAAATATCCCTTATGAAAAAACTCTTTACTCTATCGCTTGTATTGCTGGGCATGCATACGCAGGCGCAAACCATGTACCCCGGCTTTATATCGGGCTGTATAGCCCGGTACGATTTCAACAGCATTACCTCCGGCCCGGTATCGTCGCTGGCCGATGTAAGCGGCAATGGCAACCACAGCGCTATAGTGAACGACCTCACCACTACTACCGATTTTCGCGGCCGTGCCAACAAAGCCATGCTATTCAATGGTAGCAGCAGCTCGGTATTTGTGCCCGATGCGCCTATACTTAACCCTGATCTTGAAGTATCGATAGTGGCCCTGGTAAGGTCCGATTCTTTTTATTCAGGTATTTGCCAGTTATCGGAAATTGTAGCCAAAGGCAAACAGCGGCTTACACCCGGCCATTACTACCTGGGCATAAGCGATAACAGGGCAGATGGTGAAGACTGCTATGCTTACGATGCTACACAAATGCAGGCCGAGCACATGTTTGGGCTGGTGTTTACCCCACAGCCCCCCGGCCACTTTGTACCGGCACACACATGGTATTTTATAGCAGCTACCTACAATGGCCAGGAAACAAACATATATGCCGTACCTATGGACCCTCAAATGAAACTGGAAGGCATTGCTCCATACTTTATCGCACCGGCGGGTGGCAATATGGGTATCAATACCGATCCCCTAACAATTGGCCTGCACGATATGCAGCTATATCCTTACTGGTTCAATGGCGCTATGGATGAGGTGGCACTGTTTAACCGCGGCTTATCGAACACGGAAGTATACCAGGTGTATAGCTACCTGTGGGGTGCCACATTATCGGTAGAGGGCAGTGGGCTGCTGAATGATATTACCGCATACCCTAACCCCGCCAGCAACAATATTACCATAGCAGGCAGCATTGCCGGTGCAGGCAGCATACAAATGGAAGTGTACAATGCTATGGGGCAAAGGCTGATGGCCGAGCATATAGCAGCCGGCAATGGCATCCTGCAACACAAGTTAAACACCGCCAACCTGCCCGCGGGGCTATACAATATAAGGCTAAATGCAGCAGGTATTAGCCGCAGCATAAATATTAGTATACAGCGTTAAGCTATTATAACATCGTAATGAAACAGCCTCTCTTATCCAAGAGAGGCTGTTTCTGTTATGGGTTGATGGCTTCCCCTAAATGGCTGCCAGGTACTTATTATGCCACGCTGCAAGTGCATTTCCCTCAATATGCACTTGCAAATCTCCTACCCATGGAAGGTAGTATTAGTAGTAGTAGTATTTGTTAACAACAATAAATTGTTCTAATTCAGATTCTGACCGAGCTCTTGTTATATTACCTTGTTGTCTTTTTCTAAGGCAATAACTGTTATTGCAAGACCTTCTAAAGGGTAGGATTGCATATTATATACTACAGTGTCACCACCGCTCGAATAGTTGTTTGTAGACTCTGAAGATCTTGCAATACGGTAATCTGCATTGAGCAAAATCGTATCTGTGCTTTCTGCAATGGTAGAAAATTGTTTTTTTGTATCGTCATATTTATAAGTACTTACTACATACGAAAACTTGTCGATAGGCATGACTACTTGTTTATTATATTTCTTGCCTGCAATAGAACATACATTGTAATCTGTGTAGCCTTTTTCATCCAAGTGATAAACGACCTGTCTTTTTTCGAATGGTGAGTTTCTATACATGAGAAATCCATTTTGGCTAAATGAATCTACCAAAATGTTTGTTCGCTTATCCTGTACCAATTTTCCTTGTACGGTTTTAGTGCTATAAGTTTCGCGGGTCACTTTTTTTACCCTGCCTTTATAACCTTCTTTTAAAAATATCAGGTACCTCGCAAGCGGTATTATAAGTTTGTGCAAAAGCCGGTGTGAATATTAGTGTTATAATAAATTGGATCAGTATGGATTTCATAATTGGTGATATTATTGGTAATATTCGTATTTGTAAATGCAGATGGCATGGTTTGGTAGCGCGTTGGATACTACGGTTGATTTAGTGACATTACCTATTTTGTCTTTTTCTAAGGCTGTTGTAGTAATGGTAAAGCCGTAACTGGTAAAGTTGTAAATTACTGTGTCTGTGCCGCTGTAATAATTGTATGTTACATCACCCATCCGTTCAAAAGAAAGTTATCGCTAAGTACTATAGTATCTTTATTCCATGCAGTTTTTGAAAATTTCTTTTGGCCTTTATCATAGTTGTAGCTGATCCATTCGTAACTATATTTATCAATACAACGTAGTTGCTTTTTGCCTTCAGTATGGCCAGCTTTATAATATGTGCCACTTAGT
>JAEZIL010000099.1 GCA_023436685.1 Bacteroidota bacterium
GTACTACAGGCCGTGGCGCTATTGGAGTTTATGGTATTGAACTGGATGAAAATAACGATGAAGTAATTGGTATGCTATGCGTATCTAAGGAGAATATCAGCAAACAAATACTGGTAGTATCAGAGAATGGTATGGGTAAACGTACTCCTTTCCTTGAAAAGCTGGATGAAAATGCTACTGAAGAAGAAAAGACAAAAGCAGTAAGGCGTACTAACGAAGAGGGGCAAGAGGAACTGTATCAGCTATCTTACCGTATTACCAATCGGGGTGGTAAAGGCGTTAAAACAATAAACGTTACCGAGAAAACAGGTGGTTTGGTTGGATTACTGGCAGTAGAGGAAAAAGACGATCTGATGATAACATGCCGCTCGGGCATAACTATACGCATGAATGTTGCGAACATACGCGAAGCGGGACGCGCAACGCAGGGGGTCAGGCTGATAAACCTGGATGAAGGCGATTCGATAGCTGCTATTGCCCGTATTGAAGAGCAACAAGTAGAAGGAGAAGATGATAAAGAAGCTGCAGGTGTGATTGATATAAATCCAGTTCCTGAAGCGTAACTATCACATTGCTATTGTATTGTAATAATTGCAAGTTAAATCTCCCATTTATAAAGATGGGAGATTTGTTTTTTAATATTTTCGCACTACGAACAAAAACAAAATGATGAAAAAAATCACGTTGATCGCTGCTGGCATCGGTATTACCTTCAGCAGCTTTGGCCAGAAACAAAACATACAAAGCGCCAACAACATGCTAAAGGAAAAGGATTACGATAGAGCACTGGAATACATCAACCTGGCAGCAAATGATCCTTCTACAAAAGATGATCCTAAAACTTACTTTGTAAAAGGGAATATTTATATGAACATGCAAAGTGAGCCTAAGTATAAGGATTCATATCCTTATCGTGAAGCTGGAAAGGCATACCTGAATGCAGTAAAATTAAAGCCCAATTATGAAAAAGAAACCCTGGACCAGGCTTTGCTGAATATAGCTTTCAATTACTATAACGATGGTATCATGGCATTCAACGATAAAAAGTATGATGACGCCATGAGCTTTATGAAAACCACAGTAGACATCCACGGCCTGGACGGTGGTAAAAGGTTTGTAAATAAAAGCTTCGATACAGTAGCTGCACAAAGCAAAATGATAGCTGCATATAGCGCGGTATATGCTAATAAAGCAGAAGAGGCTTTGCCATTGTTGCTGGCTGCTAAAAACGACCCTTTAGCTGTAAATGCAAATATATATGTAATGCTGTCTGAGGTTTACCGCCAACAAAATAAGGATGCTGAATTTATGGCAATACTTGACGAAGGCGCATCAAAATACCCTGATAACGATAATATCCGTGTTCAGCAGCTTAACTATTATATTAAATCGGGCAAGCAGGACGTGATTATTGCTAAACTGGAAGAGGCTATTGCCAAAAACCCTAGCAATGCAAGCTACCAGATGCAATTGGCTAATACATATAATACTATGGCCAACCCTAAAGATGCTTCAGGCAATGATCTTCCCAAACCGGCTAATAGCAGCGAACTGATGGATAAAGCAGAAGGTCACTACCTTGCCGCTTTAAAAATTGACGCAAATAATGTAGGATATCAATATAATACAGGTGCACTTTATTTCAACCAGGCAACTGAAGTGAATAACCAAATGAATAAGGTGACCGGAACCAGCGCCGCTGAAACCAAAAAGTACGATGAGCTAAAGGTGAAACGCGATGGTTATTTTGAGAAGGCTATACCTTACCTGGAAAAAACATATACTACCCTGGAACCAAACAAATCTTCATGGACTGATGATGACAGGTTTTATTATCAGTCATCGCTGGTAGCACTACGCGAAATCTATGCAAGACAAAACAAGCTGGATAAAGCCAAAGAACTGAAAGACAAACTGGATGCCAGCAGAAAGTAATTTTATTTCTCTGTATTGCATAAGAAAAGCCGCTGCGATTTGCAACGGCTTTTCCTTTATAACTTAACTTATAGTTTATTCAGCTATCATCTCCTCTATCACAGCAGCTATATCTTCTGCATTAGGTTTCGAGAAGTAATCGCCATCGGTAGCGTAAGCAGGCCGGTGCGCCTGCGCAGTGAGTGTACGTGGTGCAGCATCCAGCCAGCGGAAACCACCTTGCTTTTCCATTACGTGCTGGAACATATATGCAGAAGCACCTCCGGGAACATCCTCGTCAACAAATAATATTCGGTTCGTCTTTTCTAGAGATGTAACAATCATATGATTAACGTCGAACGGAAGAAGTGTGCGTACATCTATTACTTCGCAACTTATACCTTGTGGTTCCAGATAATTAGTAATTGCTTCTTCAATAACCCTGAGTGTGGATCCGTAAGAAACGATGGTAATATCAGCACCTTCGCGCACTATTTCAGGCACACCAAATGGCACAGTAAACTCGTTCAGGTTATCAGGCATCCTTTCTTTCAGCCTATAACCGTTCAGGCATTCTATAACTATACCCGGTTCGTCGCTTTGCAACAAAGTGTTGTACATACCGGCAGCCTGTACCATATTGCGAGGCACGCACAGGTGCATTCCTCTAATGCTATTAATGATCATACCAATAGGCGAACCACTGTGCCAGATACCTTCAAGCCTATGGCCGCGTGTACGTACTATAAGTGGACATTTTTGACCACCACGTGTACGATATTGCATAGTGGCTACATCATCGCTTAGGGGTTGCAAGCCATACAGCAAATAGTCTAAATATTGTATCTCCGCTATTGGGCGAAGGCCACGCATAGCCATACCCAGGCCCTGACCAATGATAGTGGCCTCCCGGATACCTGTATCGGATATACGCAGTTCACCATACTTTTCCTGCAAGCCTGCAAAACCCTGGTTTACATCCCCTATCTTACCAAGATCTTCGCCGAATGCAACTACCGCAGGATTGTTTGCGAAGGTATGATCGAAGAATTTGTTCAATATTTCGTAACCATTGAGCGAGACTGAATTGCTTGTGTAAACAGGTGCTACTTCTTTTATATTGCTAACCGCATATTTAGATTGTGAATACAGGTGCGAACTAAATTTATCGCGATTATCCTGCGTCAAAGAATCGTATAGGTTACGTAAGTTTCTCACTGCATCACTATTGCCATTGCACATTCCTAATGCCCGGCGTAGCGTTTGCATTACGTCTTTGCGTATTGGTTCTTTAATAGCGTTTAATTGCTGAACCATTTGTGCTATTTGCTGGGCATGCTCACCGCCTTCATACACCACCTGATTGCAGGCCGTGGTGGCTTGCTGTATCTGTTGGCGAATAGGACTAAGAAAATTATCCCATGCACGTTGTTTAGCAGTACGTGCTTCATTTCTGGCTTCTTCTTCTATTTTTTGCAATTCTTCCTCTTCAACTATACCATTATCCAGCAGGAAGGCACGCATTTGTGTAAGGCAGTCCATTTCCCTTTCCCATTCCAGGCGCTCTTTACTTTTATAACGCTCGTGCGAGCCTGAAGTTGAATGCCCTTGGGGCTGCGTTACTTCCTGAACATGGAATATAGCAGGGATATGCGTTTCGCGTATACGCTGTACGCCTTCCTGAAAGGTTTGTACAAGACCGGCATAGTCCCAGCCTTTAACTGTATAAATATTAAGGCCTCCTTTGCGGTCGTCCCACTGCATGCCGGCCAGCGCTTCAGAAATTGAATTTTTTGTTGTTTGATATTTACGCGGTACCGATATGCCGTAGCCATCATCCCAAACGAAAATAGCCATAGGCACCTGCAGTACACCTGCAGCATTTACTGTTTCCCAGAAAAGGCCTTCAGAAGTTGAAGCATCGCCAATGGTACAAAAAACCACTTCATTACCATTGCGTGTAAACTTTTCGAAACCTGTTTGCAGCTCTTTTACATTGCGGTACATCTTAGATGCATTTGCAAGGCCCAGAGCCCGTACCATTTGCCCAGCAGTGGGCGATATATCGCTTGACGATTGTGGGGCCTTGGTTAAATCTATCCATTCACCGTTCTCGTCCAGCCACCGGGTAGCATAGTGCCCGTTCATCATGCGCCCTGCAGTTGCAGGTTCATTATCAACATCGGGGTTGGCGTATAGCTGACTGAAGAATTTTTCAATATCGCTCATGCCTGTGGCAAACATCAGGCTTTGATCGCGGTAGTAGCCGGAACGTATATCGCCTGGTTGCATACACTTGGCAGCGGCTATTTGAGCCAATTCTTTACCATCGCCAAAAATACCAAACTTGGCTTTGCCGGTTAGTACTTCTCTGCGGCCTATAAGGCTGGCTTCACGACTGGCTACAGCCAGTTTATAATCGCTTAGTGCTTCTTGTTTAAAATCTTCAAAAGATAATCTTGTAGATTTTTTAATAGTTGTGGCTTCCTGCAGCATATGGCAAAGGTAAAGTCAATTCGTAAAAGGGAAAATACAAATTTAATAAACTACAGGCAGCGTTGTAGTTCAAATATTAGGGGACATTCGCTGGTCTTCTATAGCTTTTTCCCATTTTGCGTAATCAAGTACGCTGAATTTTACTACATCGTATTGCAAATAATGAATGGCAAGAATATTAGAGTCGGTGTGTAAGTGTTCATTTGAAATGCTATTGATCGTATCCAGGTCTACCGAGGTGGCAGGTATACTGGCTCCTTCAATAACAAAAACAATGTGTTTGGGGGTTAATACCAGCTTGCCATGTTGCATAACCGATTCAGAATCTACCCACAGGGCCGGTTCACTTAGTACTACTCCTTCACGTTTTAGCTTTTCGCCTACAGTCCTTTCCATCACTTGGTAGTTTAGTTATAGCAAAGCTACCTAATCTATGCCACCGCGCTCCTTTATATATCCTTTTATGCGTAAGGGCTTCAAAACCCGTATCATCTGTAAAACTACAGATAAGCATATAAGCCCCATGCCTAAATAGAAACCCCAATTTAGCTCGTTATTTTCCCCAAAAAATATAAAAGCGAGTATAATACCATATACAGGCTCCAGGTTTACGCTTAAGGTTGCTGTAAATGAGCTGATATGTTTCAATGCACTTAAGGCAAGCGACTGAGCCCAAACAGTACAACAAAGGCTTAGTACTATTAACCATATCCAATCGTAACCTTGTGGTATCATTAAAGTATCGGGGACATAAAATAGCTGAAGGGGCAACAGGAAGGTTATGAGCAGCCA
>JAEZIL010000112.1 GCA_023436685.1 Bacteroidota bacterium
AAAACCACCAAATACACGGTTAGAAAAAGCCTTCACTACCGGGAGCTTTGTATTACCGAAGGCCATAATTCCCGACCACCGTTGCGCTATTTGAAAAGGTGTGTCAGGCAGTATAATATGGCAAAGCTTCTCTTCCAGGTCTATCTGTATCCATTCATTGAGGGCTAAATCTGTTGTGGCTTCCCCTTCAAAATCAAGATTACGGCCACCTCCCAATAATATACGGCCATCAATTTCCCGGAAATAGTAGTAACCTTTATCAAAATGATAAACCCCTTTAAACTTTAGCCCGTCTATTGGTTGCGTTATCAATACCTGTCCCCTGCCAGGAACTACGTCTTCCTGGGGTAGTAGTTGGGTAGCAAATGCGTTGGTGCAAATACTTATAGTATCGCTATGTAATACCAGCTCACCCCTTCTTAAATCGTCCTTGATATGCACGGCAACATACCCCGGCGCTTCATCAAACTTTGTTACTAAGGCTCCGGTCTTCACTTCTACGCCCTTGCTTATTGCATACATATACAGTGCATACAGCATTTTACCAGTATGTATTTCACCTTCACAAGCATTCTCTATTAACGCTTTACAGTATTGCGGCGCAAAACCGAATGCTTTAATATTCTCGTTAACCAGCCTAAAAGCAGACTTTTGCGTAACAGGCTTAAGCAGATCATTAAGATAATCCATTTTATCTAGCATAGGCATTTCTGCATCACTTATCAGCTCATAGCTGCCATTAGCAGCATAACCTATGTTTTTATCTCCCAACCTGTTTCTTAACCGTTCCAGCCCCCGCTTCCGCAATTCATAAAGCGCTACTATCTCATCATCACTATTGTACTGCTTATCATCCAGCAATTCTGTAAGGCTGCCCATACAGGCAAAACCAGCATTGCGGCTGCTGGCACCTGTAGGCAGCAAGCCCCGTTCAAGAACAATTACCTTTGCATCAGGATATTTTTCTTTCAACTCTATAGCAGTGCTAAGGCCCACTATACCTGCCCCCACTACTATATGGTTATACCGCACAAAACTTTCTTGTTCCCAATAGCTAAGCATAGCGATAAAGCTATAAAAATCCTGTTAATCTTATAAAACACGTAAGATTAATGTAATTTGTAAGCATGAAATGGCTGATATACCTTTTTATACTATTCACCCCGCTGCTTGCTACAGCTCAGGCTACGAAAGGCCCGACCGATGCCTATCGCATATATCAGTGTGAGCGCTATATTGTTGAACAAATAGCAAAAAAACAGCATGGCCTGCTCGATACTTTTTCCCGGCAGATCGTGACACCCACAACCAAAACGATATATGTGGTAAAAACAAGCTATATCCGTAACCTGCCCGATACAGTGAACGGATATCACATCAGGCTGGTAGATGTAGATAGTATGGCAAAAACTATGTACAGAGAACTTAAGGATGAATCTTCGGTTTTGTTGTACTTAACCGATGGACTAAACTTGTATGAGCAATATACTATCTGGGTAATGCCTGTATCGCTAGAGAAAAAAGGCCGCAGGTATCTTCGTAAATACGAATTAACCCCTAGTTGCAAGGTGATATTTAATTATACCTCTGGTACCGGCCTGTTCTCGCTTACCAATGTAGAATATCTTTAGAAATAATTTTAAAAGATAATGAATGGCAATCAATACTTTAAAGGTATTGATGACTTCGTTTTGTAATTTTGGCATCCGTTTTATAATAACAAAGACAAATGGAATACGCTTTTCGCGAAATAGAAAATAAGTGGAAGACCTACTGGAAAGAGCAGGGTACATACATTATAAATAACCATAGCGATAAACCTAAGTTTTACGTTTTGGATATGTTTCCTTACCCTAGCGGTGCAGGGCTGCATGTAGGCCACCCGCTAGGCTACATCGCATCGGACATATATGCGCGCTATAAAAGGCTAAAGGGATATAATGTGCTGCACCCTATGGGTTTTGATGCCTTTGGCCTACCTGCCGAACAGTATGCTGTAGAAACAGGACAACATCCTGCTATTACTACCGAGAAAAACATAGCACGTTATCGCGAACAGTTAGATAACATTGGCTTTTGTTACGACTGGGATCGTGAAATACGTACCAGTGACCCGAAGTATTATAAATGGACACAGTGGATATTCCTACAATTGTTTCATAGCTGGTACGATCATCGTCTTGGCAAAGCCCGCCCTATATCTGACTTGATCACCATATTCGATAAAGAAGGCAACAACAAAACGCCTTGCCCCGATGATGACAAACTTTGTTTCGATTCGCGCGTGTGGAAAAAAATGAATGAAAAAGAAAGACGGGATACATTAATGCATTACCGCCTGGCCTTCTTAAGCTATGCTGAAGTATGGTGGTGTGAGGCATTAGGTACTGTGCTGGCTAACGACGAGGTAGTAAATGGTGTATCGGAACGTGGTGGATACCCTGTAGAAAAGAAAAGAATGCGCCAATGGTTTTTGCGGATCACTGAATATGCAGAAAGACTTTTGAACGGGCTGGATTGACTTGACTCGAGCGAAGCTATGAAAGATATGCAGCGCAACTGGATAGGCAAAAGCAATGGTGCGGAAGTGAAATTTGAGCTTTTCGGGTTTCAGGATAAGAGTGTAACTGTATTTACTACAAGGCCCGACACTATATTCGGTGTAGATTTTATGGTGCTTGCCCCGGAGCATGACCTGGTAGATGAAATAACAAATGAAGAGCAGAAGCAAGCGGTGAATGAATACAAGCAATACGTAAAGAGCCGTTCGGAACGCGAGCGCATGAGCGAAGTGAAGCAAGTTACTGGTTGTTTTACAGGAGCTTATGTAGTGCATCCCTTCACGCACAAAAATATACCGGTCTGGATATCTGAATATGTATTGGCCGGATATGGCACAGGAGCTATTATGGCGGTACCTAGCGGAGATGACAGAGACCACAATTTTGCTAAGCACTTCGAAATACCTATTACAAATATATTTGGCAACCTTTACAACGGCGAAAAAGCGTACAGCGAGAAAACAGGTAAGCTGGATAACAGTAGTTTTTTAAATGGTATTGAGATAATGCAGGCTATAGATATAGCCATACGTGCAATTGAAGATGCCGGAGTAGGACGCAAACAAGTGCATTATAAAATGCGCGATGCAGGTTTCAGTAGACAACGATACTGGGGTGAGCCCTTCCCCGTTATATACGTTAACGATAACCCATATGGGATAGATGAAAACGAAATTCATGCACATCCTACATTACAAAAGCTTCCCGTTGAGCTACCACTAGTACAAGACTATAAAGCGGGGCCTGAGGGACAAGGCCCTCTTGCAAATGTTACCGAATGGGTTAACACGCATGCAGGCAGCCGCGAAACCAACACTATGCCCGGCTACGCAGGTAGCAGCTGGTATTTCCTTAGATATATGGATCCACATAACGAGTTGGAATTTGCTAGTAAGCAGGCTGTTGATTACTGGAAGGAAGTAGACGTATATATTGGCGGCACCGAACATGCTGTAGGGCATTTGCTATATAGCCGCATGTGGACCAAAATTCTATACGACCTCGGCTTTATCAGCTTCGATGAGCCATTTAAAAAGTTAGTGAACCAAGGTATGATACAGGGTAGCTCGCGTTTTGTTTATAGGGTTCATGGCACTAATCAATTCGTATCGAAAGGATTGAAAGACCAGTATCAAACTGACCAATTGCATGTGGATGTAAGCATGGTTAATGGAAACGAACTGAATACGGAAGCTTTCAAAAGCTGGAGGCCTGAATATGCCGATGCTACATTTATTTTAGAAGATGACGGGAAATATATATGCGGAGCTGAAGTGGAAAAGATGAGTAAAAGCAAATACAATGTAGTTAACCCTGATGATATTGTAGAGAAGTTTGGGGCTGACACCTTCCGTATGTATGAAATGTTCCTTGGCCCAATAGAAATAAGCAAACCTTGGGATACCAAAGGGATAGAAGGCGTACACCGCTTCCTGAAAAAACTATGGCGACTTTACTTTGACGAGCAAAAAGGCTGGATAGTAACTGAAGAAGCCCCAACAGAAGCAGAACTAAGGATAATTCACAAAACGATTAAGAAAGTTGGTGAAGACATTGAACGCTTTTCTTTCAATACAAGCGTAAGCCAGTTTATGATATGCGTAAATGAGCTTGCAACATTAAACTGCCACAAACGTATCGTATTAGAAGGCCTTGCAGTAATACTGGCTCCGTTTGCCCCTCACATTGCAGAAGAACTATGGCATGCATTTGGGCATGAAAGTACTGTTTTAGATGCACCATTCCCAATATTTGAAGACAAGTACATAGCTGAAAACACAAAGAAATATCGTGTAGCTGTAAACGGCAAAACACGTGTGGAGCTTGAGTTTCCTTTAGATATTGAAGAGGCCACCGTACACAAAGAAGTGCTGGCCGATGCTACTATAATAAAATGGCTTGATGGGAAAGAACCTAAAAAGATAATTTATGTAAAAGGCAAGATGATAAACGTGGTTGTATAACATCTTATTTTCATTGTGTTAACAAGCGATAAACAATACATACTCAAACGCTTAGGTAATTTTGTATAAAATGAAGCGAATGAGGAACCCAATTATAATTGCTATTGTTTTATTTACCGGCATAAGTCTTACATCGTGTCGTAAATCTTACACCTGCACTTGCGACACTGTTCAAAGTAATGGTGCAAGCGAAACTATGACATACGACCTCAATAAGCAGACTTATGAGGATGCCAAAGATTTTTGCGAGCGTTATGAGGACGATCTTAATCTTGCAAAAGAAGGCACATCAGGCTGCCATATATAGATGAATATTTTTATTTTAAAAAGTGGGCACTGCCCACTTTTTTATTTTGTAAACAAATGGATTTTAACACGGCTGCATAAGTTTATCAAAAATTGACACGTAATTTTATTTGAATTGTATGTCAGCTAATCCGTCGAAGAAATATTCAAAATCTATATCCAGTAAGCTGATAGTTGCAGTATTGCTTGGTGGTATAGCTGTTCTATCATCGTGGATAATAACCAGGGTTACATTCGATAAAGTATTAGGAACTGTAAACAGAATATCAAAGCCAAATGAAAAACTGAAGCTTGTAAATGAAGTCTTTAAAGACGTTATCAGGCTTGACCAAATGCAAAGGGCTCAGTCATTAAACAACTCAGTCGCCCCATATAATCCCTACCTGAAAGAATCGAAACAGGTACAAACCAGGTTGGATACCTTGCGTCAGCTTGTAAGTAACAATGCTGCCCAGGTATCGAGGATAGATTCAATGAGGATGATCTTAAACGAGCGCGACAAGCTTTTCCTAAACTACCTAAAGCTTAGAGCCAATCTTGTAAAAAACGATACGCTAACCCAGCAAATCCGTACACTATCTCAAATAATTACAAATGCCTCAGCTAATACAGATAGTAGTGTAGTAACTACCGAAAAGAAAATAACTACCACTACCCTGCAACCTGTAGATTCAAATACAGAAGATGCAGGTTCGCGAAGTAGCTTTTGGGATAGGCTATTAGGCAGAAAAAAAGAGCGTGAAGTAGCTAAAATGCAGAAGCTGATTGTAGAGGAGCTTAATATTAAAATAGACACTCTAGCGCTTGCGAAAGAGGATAGCCTGATGCAGCAACTCAGCCAAACTATAACCAGTGTAGAAGCAGAGCGGGTAGGAACAAGAAATGTGCTTGTTAATAAGCAGATGGAAATGATACGGGTTGGTAACGCACTGGTAAGCCAGTTATTTAGCATTCTACAAGATATCGAATCGGAAGAATTGCATAATTCTGAATTAGAAAGCCGTGCTGCTACAGAATTAGCCAATTCAAGTATAGGCCGTATCAACCTTGTGCTTATCATTTTTATAGTAGGTTCCGGCTTATTAATATTTTTAATCTTCTCGGACATAGCGCGTAGTAATGAATATCGCAGCCAACTGATAGCCGCTAAAGATGAAGCCGTACAATTGAGCCAGGTAAAACAGCGCTTTCTATCTAACATGAGCCATGAACTGCGCACACCGCTACAAACAATTATAGGTTTTGCCGAACAAATGAAGGGTAAGAAACAGGTAAATGACGATGATGTTAATATTATATATCAGTCATCCAAACACTTATTGCAAACGGTAAATGAAGTATTAGACTATAGCCGGATTACGTCAGGTAAGTTCACTTTTGTCAAAGCTCCTTTCAATCTATATCAAACGCTTACAGACGTAGCTGAAGCAGTAAAGATAGAAGCGCTGAGAAAAGGATTAAAGTTCAATACCGAGCTTGATGTCGCTAAAGACCAGGAGTATTTGGGAGACGCTTTCCGAATAAAACAGATATTATATAATCTGCTGGCCAATGCCATTAAGTTCACCAATTCGGGGCAGGTATCTATAAGAGTGAGCAGGAAAGAGCAAACGGGTAAAACTGTTTTTACATTTGAAATTAGCGATACTGGTATTGGCATTCCTCAAGTTGATATAGAGCGGATATTTAATCAGTTTGAGCAATCTTCAGCTAACAGCAACCCCATAGACGGAACCGGACTGGGGCTTGCTATTGTTAAAGAATTGGTAGAAGGTATGCAGGGCAATATTACAGTACAAAGCACAGAAGGGATGGGGTCTACTTTTAGCTTTACGTTATCTCTGCCCAAAGCCACAGAAAGTTTAAGTCACCAAACTACGCTGTTATCTAAAACATCTTTTCAGTTCCAAGGCACTGTTTGGGTTGTTGATGATGACGCTTATATCTTACAGCTTTGCAAGACTATTTTTGAGAAAAACAACATTAAGTATTTAGCATTTTCAGACCCTTTTTCATTACTTAATTATGAGTACACCCTACCTCCTACTCTCTTATTTACAGACATTAGAATGCCCGGCATAAGTGGTATACAGCTTTGCCGGGAGCTTAAGGAAAGAGATAATTTTAAGTCAGTTAAAATAATTGCATTGACCGCACAAGCATTACCTTCTGAAGACCAAAAAGAAGCAAACGACTGCTTTGATGATATGCTGATGAAGCCTTTTTTGGAAGAACATATGCTCCAGATACTAGCTGAATATAATTCCGGTAGTATAATTCAAAGTCAACAGAATAATAGCAAGCTAACCAATACTGCTTTTGAGGCGTTACTGAAAATGACCGGTGGTGAAACAGAGCTACTAAATACAATCTTAGAAAGCTTTATACAGGAAACGCGTAATGACCTAACTTCTATGCGAGCTGCGCTTACAGAAAATGCGGTGAGTGATGTGCGCCATTACCTACATAGGTTGGCAGGCAGGTGTGGGCAAGCCGGAGCCAACGACATAGCAAAAACTGCACGGCTTCTTGAATTGCAGGTTGCGAATGCAACTACGATTGAATCAAATATGAAACAATCTATCCTTTCTCTACTCGATGAAGTAGATACGTTAACAGGTATAGCAAAGAAAATATTGGGGAGTAAATGATGACCAATACCACATACTGTTGAAAAATGCAACAGTTTTTTCTTTTTAAAAATGCATGCATACTACGCAAACAATTGATGGTCAACACATAAAATTTAAAGACCGTATTTGGCACAGTGTTGGAACTAAAGCTTGCATACCACTTTACAATAAGTGGGTAATTATAAACAAAACATAACAACTAAGAAAATTAAGAAGTTTGACAGGACGGCAAACTAATGAGCTAGTCTGATAGTGGAACACAATGAGGGATAAAACAGGGAATTTGGTTTTCACCATATTCCCTTTATTTTTTTTGTTAAATGAAACTTGTAGTTTTTGTCAAACAAATATGCATCCTTAGATTGCAACATGGCTTCGATTCTGATTGTTGAAGATGACCTTACTTTTTCAAAGCTTGTTGAAAGCTACCTTAAAAGACATGGACATACACCTTATTGTGTTTATGATGTTAAAGGTGCATTGTCTGAATTAATTAAGACACATTTTGATCTTTTACTGCTAGACTATAGATTGCCAGACGGAACAGGCATGGACGTACTTAAGTATAAACATGAACACAGCTTGCCTACCCCTGTGGTTATAATGACCAGCTTTCACGATATACGTACCACCGTAAAGGCAATAAGATCGGGAGCATACGACTATATTACTAAACCGGTTAATCCTGAAGAGCTCTTAATGGTTATTGACCAGGCCATGCAAAAGCCGGATATAGTTGCCTCACCGGTACAGCCAAAAACAGATTTCGTAGAAGGAGACAGCCAATTGTCTTTACAAATACATAAACATATCCAGTTGGTTGCCCCCACAGATATGTCGGTAATAATACAGGGCGATAGCGGCACAGGTAAAGAACAAGTAGCGCGCAATATACACAGGCTAAGTAAAAGGGCAACAGCGCCGTTCATAGCGATTGACTGCGGTGCTTTATCTAACGATCTAGCAGGTAGCGAATTGTTTGGACACGTAAAAGGTGCATTTACAGGTGCATTGCAAGATAAAAAAGGCCAGTTTGATCTAGCTAGTGGTGGCACGCTATTCCTTGACGAAGTGGGTAACTTAAGCTATGAGATACAAGTGAAGTTGCTGCGTGCACTGCAGGAGCGGGAAATACAACCTTTAGGCAGCGGAAAAAATATAAAAGTGAATGTGCGCATTATTACAGCAACCAACGATGATCTTCTTAATTCAGTACGTAACAGCAACTTTAGAGAAGACCTATATCATAGGCTAAATGAATTTAAAATATTGCTCCCGTCGCTACAGCAGCGTAAAGAAGATTTGCACCTATTTATCAGTCATTTTATAAGCCAGGCCAATAAGGAGCTAGGTAAAAATGTAAAGGGCTTATCTACCGAGGTAAAAAATGTTTTTTACAAATACGACTGGCCGGGAAACCTAAGGGAGCTAAGAAACATAATAAAACGTGCAGTCTTATTAACGCACGATAACGAGATACAAATGGCTGCCCTACCACAGGAAATGATACTTGCTTTGGAAAATTCCGATAACTCTGACACTCACGACCTGAAAGCTATCCAGGCAGATAATGAAAAGGATATGATCCTTAAAACATTGCAAGAAGTAAAATACAATAAGACTAAAGCTGCCAAACTGCTGAATATAGACCGAAAAACACTGTATTATAAAATGGCTAAATACAATATTGATGGATAGGGTTAAATACAATATTGATGGATAGAATGTTAACAAACCTGCTTAACTGATATTACTTAACTTTGCGCGGCAAGAATATCACACACAATGCAACGCAAAAAAGTAACCATTATCCTGCTTTCTTTCTTCATAATACTGGCAGCAGTGTTCATGACCTATTTTTACAATGTAACGAAAGTAGCACCAAAGAAATTTCCTGTATTAGGTTTTCCGGGGCATAAGGTTACATCCTTCTCATTCCTGAATCAAGATGGCCAAATGGTAACACAAGATGATGTGAAAGGAAAAGTATATGTAGTAGAATATTTTTTTACCACTTGTAAAGGTATTTGCCCTAAAATGAACGAGAATATGTCGAAAGTGTACCAGGCATACAGGGGTAATGACGATTTCAAAATCCTATCGCACACTGTTGATCCTAAAAAAGACACTGTACAGGCCATGAAAGCATATAGTATGCGTTTTGATGCTGACCCTAAACAATGGATGTTCTTAACAGGCGACAAAAAAGAATTATACGATATGGCCCGCTATAGCTATTTGGTAACTGCAGTTGATGATACTGCTGCTACCGATATCGAAAGCGATTTCATACACACAGATAAATTTGTATTGGTTGACAGAATAGGCCAGATACGAGGCCAGTACGAAGGCACGGATAGTGCTGCTGTAAATAAGCTGATAGGCGATATTAAAGAATTAATGCAGGAAGAAGCTAAGTAAGCTAGATATTCATTGTCCAGCCAAGCAACAGCCATCCAATTACTATGAATGGAGCGGGTATCTTGGTAAAGTAAAGCAGTGAAAAAGTAATAGCTATTACTACAAGATTAGTGTATCCAAATGGCATTGACTGGAACAGCACCAAACCTGAAGCCCATATTATACCAACTATCGCTGCATTGATACCTTCCAACGACCGATAGATAATAACATGCTGTCTTAGGTTTTGATAAATAGGAAACAAAAAGAAAAGCAATAAAGTGCTGGGTAAAAAAACGGCCACCGTAGCCACAATACAGCCTACTACTTGCCAACCCGGCCCATAATGACTCATAACCATTCCGCCAACGTAGGAGCATATTGAGAAC
>JAEZIL010000220.1 GCA_023436685.1 Bacteroidota bacterium
TCTAGTGGGTGTGCCTGCCTTATTCCTGAACCTGGATGTAGTAGTGGAACTAACCAGCGTAGGTACCTTATTTGCTTTTGTGCTGGTGTGCGGGGGTATTCTCCGCCTGAACGAGCAGCGTAAAAAGCAAATAGCTAACGGAACTGCATTGCCTATACCCGAAAGCCGCTTCAAAACACCATACATCAATGGTAAATGGATAGTGCCGGGAATGTTTGTGGCAACTATTGTATTATTCTGCACATACTATCCCGGTGGCATTTCAGGCTTTATGACAACTGAAGCAGCAGGCTGGGAGGGTATACGCGAAAAAGTACCTTATATATTATTTGGTATTGTATTCCTTATTATTACCGTGCTTTCATTTCTGCGTAGTTATTCGCTAATACCTGTATTAGGCTTCCTCTGTTGTAGCTACTTGCTCTGCGAATCGGGCACCACCAACTGGGAACGCTTTTTACTCTGGCTGTTACTAGGCCTTGTCATCTACTTCTTATATGGAAAAAGAAAAAGTAAGCTTAATGCTAATAATTCATAAAACTACAAAGGCGCCAAATGGCGCCTTTGTAAGTAAACCTATATTATTATTCACCTTGCTCCAGGTTATCGTTGTTATCGCTACCTAAACTATAATAATTATTCTCTTCATCCTCCTCACCTATGGCTTCATTATCATCATCATATTCGCTACCCGGCACGTCAAGATCTTCGCCGGGTCTTAAAGTGCTGTCGGTATCTTCAAGTAGGGGGTCGTTATCATCATCTACGTCGTCAAGGTTTGCGTTAAAACTATCGCCATTCAGCAATTGCAGGTCTTCTTCCGTAACGTCAGCTTCCGTACCCATTACTATTTCTATATCATCGTTATCAGTCATTTCTTCTCTGTCAAGACTGTCGCCGTTCAATATGTCTTCTTCATCGGCCGATGATATAGTAGTATCAGCCAGTTCGCCCAATGGTGCAGGGTGTATATGCTCCTGGCCCGGTATATCTTTTACATCGGGCAGCAATATCTCTTCAACGTTGCCCTCTATTATACCGTTGTTATTTTCAGGTTTGGTTACATCTTCGTTCGATGGGTAGTGTGGATACCCGGGAAATTCTTCATCCTGTTCTTCGTTCCTGTTATCCTTATTCTTATTCATAATGCTTGTTTTAAAGAGATACATAAAAAACTTGTGCCGCTACAATGGCCCTAGCTTACCATCCTCATGCTGGTTCCAATCAATGTCTTTACCTAGTGTACCCCGCATACGCTTTATAAATGTTTCCGATTCTGTTATCGACTCAAAGTTATCCAGCCTTAAAGCAGGTATTGGATTGATGCTGGGACGAAGGCCCTGGTATGCCCTGAGCGTATCTACAATAAATGGTATATGATAAATAGGTGTAGTAAATCGTTTGCGTGTAAAACCTTTAAGAAAGAAAGATTGAAAAGGGTCGGAAGCAAGAGCTATAGATTTAAAGCCAAGTTGTTTTGCCAGCTTGTAGGAATAATACACATTCTCTGTACTATGCCGTGCAAGCGTATCGTAAAAAATATGTTCTTCGGGTATGCCCAGGGCCTTTCCATATATACCCATAATATAGGCCTCAGTATAAGGTGTATATACAGGACCACCAGAATATATGATGTTTTTTGCAATACCATTCTTGTACAATACCCACGACCATATGACGCGTGCTTTCATTACACTGTCCCAACCACCATTAGAGAAGGGTATACCGGGAATAATAACGGCATCAAACTGCATTCCTTCTGCAACAGCATGATTGTAGCGTTTCTGCGGGCCTTTACGTGGAGTAATACAGCTAACAAAAGCAATTGACAGAATGAATAGTATGAGAATTATAGAATGTGAACCTTTCAAAACAACATGCTTTAACATATTACATGTTGTAAAATCATGCCATATCTATTTGTATTGCTTTGCGATATTCTTCAGCTCGTTCAGCTTTAGTAGTGCTTCAACAGGAGTTAAGGTATTGATATCTGTTACTTCAAGTATTTGCTGTATACGCTTCAAATCGTCAGCCAGCCCTTCAAAAATATTAAGCTGGAAAGTTGCTGCAGGTTGTATCTGTTTTACCTTCTGGTTAGTATCGCTACTGCTGCCATGTTTTTCTTCCAGTAAGGCCAGTATATCCTCCGCACGCGATAGCAGGGTAGGTGGCATACCAGCCATGCGGGCCACTTGTATACCAAAGCTATGCCTGCTGCCACCGGGTGCCAGCTTGCGCAGAAATATAACCTTGTTATTGGTCTCGTTATGGGTGATATGATAGTTACGTACCCGTTCCAACTGGTGTTCCAGTTCGTTCAACTCGTGGTAGTGGGTAGCAAAGAGCGTCTTGGGTTTGGCAGGAGAGTTGTGCAGGTGCTCCACTATCGACCAGGCGATGGAGATACCATCGTAGGTGCTGGTACCACGTCCTATCTCGTCCAGTATCACCAGGCTGCGTTCGCTCAGGTTGTTGATGATGCTGGCAGTTTCATTCATCTCTACCATAAAGGTACTCTCGCCGCCACTCAGATTATCAGAAGCGCCTACACGGGTGAATATCTTATCGGTAAGGCCAATGTGTGCACTCTCGGCAGGTACAAAACTGCCCATATGCGCCATCAATGTAATAACGGCGGTTTGCCGCAGCAATGCCGACTTACCGCTCATATTAGGCCCTGTAAGTATGATGACCTGTTGCTGTTCTTTGTCAAGCAGCATATCGTTTGCTACATATGCTTCGCCGGGTGGCAGTTGCTGCTCGATGACCGGATGGCGGCCTTGCCTGATATCAAGTACAGGCTCCTGCGTAACTATCGGGCGGCGATAGTTGAACTGCCTTGCATTATGCGCGAAGCACAGCAGGCAGTCGAGCTGGGCAATGATGTGGGCATTGGCTTGTATTGGGGCTATAAAAGGCTCTATTTCAGCAAGCAACTGCTGGTACAGGTTCATCTCAATAGCCAATATTTTGTCCTCAGCGCCCAGTATCTTCTCTTCATACTCCTTCAGCTCAGGGGTTATGTAGCGCTCGGCATTGGTAAGTGTCTGCTTGCGTATCCAGTCGCCAGGTACTTTGTCTTTATGGGCATGCGTTACTTCCAGATAGTAGCCAAACACATTGTTGTAAGCTACCTTCAAAGATGTGATGCCCGTACGTTGTGCCTCGGCCTGCTGTATCTGCAGCAGATAGTTCTTACCACTACGCGATATGGTACGCAGGTCGTCCAGTTCGGCCGATACACCTTCGCGTATCATGCCGCCTTTGTTGGCTTGTGCAGGTGCATCGTCCACCAACATAACCTTGATGCGTTGCTGCAATTCGGTAAGCGGCATTAGTTGTTGCACTATGCGGCACAGAGGATCGTGGTTGGAACCTAGGCAGGCCTCGCGCATCTCCTGCATATGTTGCAGGCTGCGCGCCAGTTGCATCACCTCGCGCGGGTTAGCCTTCTTCAGGGGTATCTTACCTATCAGCCTTTCCACATCGCCTACTTGCTTTACAAGGGTGGTGAGTGAATGATTCAAGTCTTGGTCAAGTATGAAATGGCTTACGAGGTCAAGGCGTTGCTCAATACGGTTGATATCGAACAAAGGGAAGATGAGCCAGCGCTTCAACAAGCGTGCACCCATTGGGGTGTAGGTATTGTCGAGCGCTTGCAGCAGGCTAGTGCCCTTGTCGTCGCCCGTATGTATCAGTTCAAGATTGCGGATAGTGAACCTGTCCATCCACAGGAACTCGTTGGCCACTATGCGCTGTATGCTGTTGATGTGTTGCAGGTTAGGATGTTCGGTATCCTTCAAATAGTGAAGGGCAGCACCTGCTGCAACTATCGCTGCCTTAGCATCCTCAATACCAAAACCTTTCAGCGATTGGGTTTGGAAATGCTGTAGCAATGTATCGTAGGTATATTGCTCCTGGAAGATCCATTCTTCCATCAGGAAAGTATATACGCGCGAATCGAACTGTTCTTTGAAGTGTTTATTTTGCGATTTGGATAAGATAACCTCCGATGGATTGAAGCTTTGCAAGAGCTTATCCATATACTCGGCATTACCCTGTGCTACATAAAACTCGCCGGTGCTGATGTCGATGAATGCAACCCCGCAGGTATCATCGCTCAGGTGCAGTGCCGCCAGGAAGTTGTTGGTCTTGTTATCCAGCAGCTTATCGTTACTGGCTACTCCGGGTGTTACAAGTTCAGTAACTCCGCGTTTCACAATACCCTTAACCGTTTTAGGGTCTTCCAACTGATCGCAAATGGCTACGCGGTAGCCAGCCTTGACCAGTTTATGCAGATAGGTATCCAGTGCATGGTGCGGGAAGCCTGCCAGCTCAACAGAAGAAGCCGCTCCGTTGGAACGTTTGGTGAGCGTTATACCTAAAACACGCGATGCGATAAGCGCGTCCTCGGCAAAGGTTTCGTAAAAGTCGCCCACCCGGAATAGTAAAACAGCATCGGGGTACTTTTGCTTGATCTCCCGGTGTTGTTTCATTAAAGGGGTTTCCGTCGCTACTTCTTTCTTGGCCATCGAGGCTGCAAGCTAATAAAATCAGGGCTTAACTTGAACAAGGAAGTCGGGCGAGATACTGACATTATATCCACCATTTTGCCAGTTAACACTCTGCAATTTGTCAGACGCTTTGATGTTTGCAGTTTTTTCACCATCTGTAATGGTAAGCGGCAGCGTAAAGCCTTCCACAGTATTGGTGAAACGGTAGTACAGTTTATTCTTTTTGATATACCATTTCAGCTCCGGCACATTGCGGGTTCGCAGGTACTGATCGAAGAACTTTTGCAAAGGCAAACCAGTGAACTGTATGATGTATTGTTCTACTTGTGCTGTGGTCACTATCTTATGATAGAATTCTTTATTTAAGCCTCGCAGTAGTTGACGAAACTTTTCATCATCGTTCATCATCATACGTATCATGTGCACTACTGCAGCGCCTTTGTCATATTTATCGCTGGAACCATCATCATTTACACCATAGTCGCCAATAACAGGTTTATCGTTACGTATGTTGGCCCATTCGCCACGTATGTATTCAAATGCTTTCTCTTTGCCTGCTATCCATTCTGCATAAAGGCCTTCGGTATAGGTGGTAAAACCTTCATGTATCCAATTATCTGCTATGTCTTGTGCTGTGATGTTGTTGCCAAACCACTCGTGACCACTTTCGTGAATGATGATAAAATCGAATAGTAAACCAACACCTGTATTGCTACGATCATTGCCGCGGTAGCCATTCTTATATTCGTTGCCATAGGCTATGGCACTCTGGTGTTCCATACCGAGGAAAGGTGCTTCAACCAGTTTATAACCATCCTCGTAAAAAGGGTAGGGGCCCATCCAGTATTCAAAGCAATGGATCATATCCTTTGCCTGTGCAAATTGTTTGCGTGCTTTTTCTTCGTTGTAACGCAGGCAGTAAAAGCTCATATTCAGCATAGCTTTTTCACCCATTACAGTGTCTGTCCAGGAAACGTAATCGCCTATGTAGAAAGTGACATTGTAGCTGTTGATTGGATTATAGAGTTCCCAATTGTACGTGGCAGGATGTGTGTTAGTGTCTATCGCTGGTGCAGTCTCGCATCGATCATTGCAAATGTTTTTTAAACCATTGCTGATAATTGAGTTAGAACTGGAAATATCCATACCTCCATCCGGTTCATCTCCTTGATAGTCTTTACACGGCCACCAACTGCTAGCGCCTAATCCCTGACACGCAACGGCAATCCATGGTTTACCGGTACTGTCCTTGGTCCATATAAAGCCACCTTCCCATGGTGGTAATTTTGCCACTCTCGGCACACCATGATAATAAACATGAATTGTGAAGGTGGTTCGACCACGGATATTTGTATCACCTATGATATTTTTATCAAACCCGGTTACCCACCACACATTTCCTTCTTTTGCTGTATTCAGTTTTATGTTCCGCTTTTTATTCGACGAATAAATAACAGAGTCTATCAGCAGGGGATCTTGCAAATCAATTTGCATACTATCCTCTACCTTGTTATTTATATCAGCAATAATGAAACAATTACCATTAATACTTTTTGTATTAGTATCTATATCGAAACTAAGGTTGTAATACCACACATCCCACCAACTTCTGCCACGGCCATTGCTGCCAAGCAGGGTATCCTGGCGGCTATAAG
>JAEZIL010000306.1 GCA_023436685.1 Bacteroidota bacterium
ACTACGGGCGTTTTAAGTATCTGGAATTGTTATTCTTATGCTTCGGCTTCCATATATGCTTCTGTAGGTTCACAAGTGCATATCAGGTTGCGGTCACCAACGGTATTGTTTACGCGGGCAACGCTAGGCCAGAATTTGTTTGCTTTAACCCAGTTAAGCGGGAATGCTGCCTGCTGGCGGCCATATGAATGGTTCCACTCATCGGCAGTTATCATAGCCTGTGTATGCGGTGCGTTTTTCAATACATTGTCTTTTTTGTCAACACCACCATCCTCTATAGCGCGTATTTCTGCACGTATGCTCAGCAGCGCATCGCAGAAACGGTCAAGTTCAGCTTTGTCTTCGCTTTCTGTAGGCTCAATCATAATAGTGCCTGGTACAGGGAAGCTCATAGTAGGTGCGTGGAAGCCATAATCCATTAAGCGTTTTGCAACGTCTTCTGCTTCTATCTCAGCCGTTTTCTTGAAGGGGCGGAGATCAACAATAAACTCATGCGCACAAGTACCACCACTGCCTGTATATAGAATTTCGAAATCGTTCTGCAGGCGGGCACGCATATAGTTAGCGTTTAGTATAGCATATTCAGTAGCCTTTTTAACACCTACAGGGCCCAGCATACGGATGTAAGCATAGGATATAAGCAGAATACTTGCAGAACCGTAAGGAGCTGCAGATACCGCATGTGCTATTTTTTTACCCTCTTCTACATGGCCGGGAAGGAATGGAGCCAGGTGTTGCTTTACACATATCGGGCCCATGCCGGGGCCGCCACCGCCGTGTGGTATAGCAAATGTTTTATGCAGGTTCAGGTGGCAAACATCGGCACCTATGAGGCCGGGAGCCGTAAGGCCAACTTGTGCGTTCATGTTAGCGCCATCCATATATACTTGTCCACCATGCTGGTGTACTACTGCAGTTATTTCTTTAATGGTTTCTTCGTATACACCATAGGTAGATGGGTAAGTAACCATGATACCTGCCAGGTTAGCCGCATGTTGTTCAGCCTTAGTTTTCAGATCGGCTACATCTATATAACCGTTCTCCAAAGCTTTTACTACTACTACTTTGTAGCCTACCATTACTGCCGATGCAGGGTTGGTACCGTGTGCCGATATAGGTATCAGCATTACGTTGCGGTGGCTGTCGCCACGACTTTCATGATAGTTGCGAATAGCCAGCAAACCCGCATATTCACCTTGCGCACCGCTGTTAGGTTGCAGGCTGCAAGCGTCGAATGCAGTGATCTCGCACAAGTAGTCAGACAGTTCTTTTACTATTTGCAGATAGCCCCCAGCTTGCTCTTTTGGTGCAAACGGGTGCATTTTGCTCCAGTGTGCCCAGCTTAGCGGTATCATTTCGGTAGCCGCGTTCAACTTCATGGTGCAAGAGCCCAAAGATATCATGCTGGTGTTCAGGCTAAGGTCTTTATTCTCCAGCATTTTTATATAACGCATCATTTGCGTTTCGCTATGATGGCTGTTGAACACATCCTGCTCCAGGAATGGAGAAGTACGAGTAAGCGCTGTAGAAATATTGCTCAGCACCATATCGTGATCAATATTGTAAACTACGGGTTCTTCATTGTTTGAGAACACTGCTAGTATATCGGCCAGGTCAGACGTTGTTGTTGTTTCATCTAAAGAGATACCTATGAAACCATCAGGCATGTACCTGAAGTTGATCTCAGCAGCTTCTGCTTTTTTGCGGATAGCATCAGCATTATCGGCTTTTACTACTACTGTATCGAAGAAGTATTTTGAGTAAACGCCGTACCCGCTTTCAGCCAGCTTTTCAGCAAGTGTTTGTGCCAGTATGCTTACGCGCTTTGCAATATTTTTCAAACCGTCAGGACCATGAAACACGGCATACATTGCAGCCATATTGGCCAGTAGCGCCTGCGCAGTACAGATATTTGATGTCGCTTTCTCGCGTTTAATGTGTTGCTCGCGCGTTTGCAGTGCCATGCGTAGTGCCCGGTGGCCATTAGCATCTACACTGATACCTATAATGCGGCCAGGAATATGACGCTTGAAATCGTCTTTGCAAGAGAAGAAGGCAGCGTGCGGGCCACCATAACCTAATGGTACACCAAAACGTTGTGCAGAACCAAATGCTACATCAGCACCCAATTCGCCGGGAGGCGTCAGCAGGGTAAGTGCCAGCAGGTCGGTAGCCATAGCTACGTATGCACCTGCACCGTGTACGGCATGTATAAAGCTGCGATAGTCTTCAATAGAACCTTTATTGTTAGGATATTGAACCAGTGCACCAAAGTATGTATTGTCTATTTGTGCCGATTGATAATCGCCAAATACTACGTCGATACCCAATGGAGTAGCACGTGTTATTACTACATCTTTCGTTTGTGGAAACACTTCGGCATCTACAAAAAACTTAGGACGCTCGGGGTTGTTACTGTCTTTATTCAGCAGATGGAAAAACATTGCCATTGCTTCAGCAGCAGCAGTACCTTCATCCAGCAGCGATGCGTTGGCAATTGGTAAGGCAGTCAGGTCGCTTACCAATGTTTGGTAGTTCAGCAGGCTTTCCAGACGGCCCTGAGAAATCTCGGCCTGGTAAGGAGTGTACTGCGTATACCATCCCGGGTTTTCAAAAATGTTGCGCAATATGACACTGGGTGTAAGGGTATCGTAATAGCCTTGGCCAATGTATGTTTTGAATGTTTTATTCTTGAGCGATATGTCTTTCAGCTGCCGCAGGTATTCAGCTTCGCTGATGCCTTTAGGCAGGCGCAATTTGTGATCCATTCGGATTGCATCAGGAACCGTGCGGCCAATAAGCTCGTCCATATCCGATACACCAATAGTGCGCAACATCTGTTCGGTCTGCTTTTCATCTGGGCCTATATGGCGTCCAATGAATTCCTGATCTTGAATGGAAAACAAATTCATATTATGAATTAAAATAATTAATTGTGAAAAAGAATATGCAAAGTTAGCGGGATATAAGGGAATTGCAAAGTATAGTATAAAAGCGTTTTATACTGCCATAGCTATGATAAAAGTACTGCTATCTGTAAGTTTTCCCTAGGAAGATGCTCGCTATCCTACAGTGTATTTCGAGATAGTTAATTAGTCATATCTGGATTAAACGATATGGGATCCCAATACTACTTAATTAGCTTAAATGTTTTTACAATTTTGCCTCCCCAACCTATAGTACAATTATAAGTGCCGGGAACGAGATTTGCCGCAGGAATAAATGCGGTGGCTCCATCCGTCTGTAGCTTAAATACTGTTAATCCATTAATACCAATTAAAGTAATGAAGGCATCGTTTGGCAAGCCCTTTACTTCCCAGCCATTGATAGCCGGGTTAGGGAAAATAGTAATTGCTGCCAAAGCCGCATCGCTAACCGACAATGTCGGATCGTTGATAAATGCAGCAGCTTTATTCAGTACATGGTTATTAGGATCTACCTGTATGCCTTTTATAGTTCTGCCAACAGGGAAAGAATAAGTTTGTGTTGTGGCATTGTTGTATACTTTAATAAGTGTATCGCCTGCATCAGACCTTAAGTTAATTTCCAAAGGCATTGAGAAATAGGATATAGATGAAGGTGCAGAAGGAGTTTGTATTATCTGCAAATAAAACTGGTTGGCATCCTGGTACCATTTACCGCCGTAGCGGGGATATCCCTCTTTATATATCCATTGATCGAAAAAAGTATCCAGGCTTCTGCCGTATACCTGCTCAGCAATATTTTTCAGTTCTTCGGTACCGGCAAAACCAAACTTATACTGCGACTGGTAGTTCTTTAAAACTGTAAAAAAATCGGCATCGTTAGGAGCCATGTATCGCAGCATATGTGCAACAGCAGCACCTTTGCTATATGTAAGTGTGCCATCGAAAATGCGGCCCGGATCTGTAGTATCATCCACATACACACTACCGTCAGTACTAGCCATAGCGTTATTAAACACATTGGTACGGTAGGAACGGACTGCCCCTGGTGCCCAAAAATGCTCTACAAACAATTGTTCGGTATAGGTAGCAAAACCTTCACTTAGCCAAACATCGGCCCAAGTACCGTAGGTAACGCTATTGCCCCACCATTGATGCCCTAATTCATGTGCTATGAGCGTACCGCGAGAATAGGCAAGCGTGGGCATGGTTTGGTGTTCCATGCCCCCCATCAAAGGCTCTGCTATACAATGCCCATACTTTTCTTTATCGAAAGGATAACGGCCAAACAAGTTTGAGAAATAATCCACTATAAGCCCAGTGGTATCCAGGGCAGCTTTATTGACTGGCATATATGTGAGCGAGTCGTATACATAGTTTTGTATCAGCATAGAATCGCCTGTACCATCAGTATAATGCATATAGTATGAATAATCACTATAAGGTGCTACAGCCACTGATATCAAATAATAGTCGATGGGGTATATAGATTTCCATTCGTACCTGCTTTCGCCCCCCGGCATTGCAGTAATATTCTTCAGCAGCCCGTTGCTACCAGCTTTATTATTGGCAGGTACTGTTACCCATACATCTATAGAGTCTATTTTGTCTTGCAGCGATTGCTTGGCAGGCCACCAGTCTTGTGCAGTAAATGGGTCGCTAAGGGTATACATGATATCGGTACCTGATGCCAGCTTAACATGGTTGAGGCCCCTTGTAAAAAAGCCTGTACCGTTGGGAATAGTTCCATGGTAGTAAACCTGTGCGCTAAACACTGTATTTAAAGGTAATGGTACCGGAAGGGTAACTTTTCTCACATTACCTATGGTTTGGATATCAGTCGGGCTTACTACAACATTATCCATCTTAACTGAATCTAGCATCAGATCGCTACTTAATTCGAAAGCGTAAACCGGCATATTTGCAGCTACAACTTTTGCCCTTGTCGTAGTATGGCCACTAACATATGTATTTACATTGCTCAGTGATATATTTAAAAACAAATAGTTTACATCATAATCATTTTCTTCAGGTGTGGCTATATCAGGTTTGTTTACCAACTTACCGGCAAGATGCTGTTTTGCACATACATCGGGTAACTCCTGAGCCATTGCTGAAGAGTTAAGCAGAGATAGCAAAATAAAAAAAGTTGGTATCCACTTCATTGTCAATCATTTTCAACACACAATTTAATTGTTTTTATAAAGCAAAACGCCCCAAAAGGGGCGTTTAACTATTTAATGAAACCAAAGCTTCTTTATACTGCTACATTTAGCGGTTGAATGAATTGCCTGTGTTCAGCACTAACTATTTGAAGCGCCATGCTTTTAATAGACGGGAACAACATATCGTAAACACCTTTACGGCTTTCGGGCACGTCTGTGTCCTGCATTCCTAAGATGTATACTATTGATTCGGGAACTTCGAGTACTTCACAAATGCTCTTGATAGTACGGTGGCTAGGCCTTTTTACACAATTTTCAATTTGGGATAGGGAGGTTTGTGAAATGCCGCACCTGTCGGCTAGTTCGTGCTGTGTTATGCCTATTTGTCTACGTATCGACTTGATAGCTATTCCAATATTCATAGTTTATAGTTGTATGTTATTAATAGGGATGTTTAATTAACCTTGTTGCCTATATAGACAATTTACTTTTTGCAAAAAGTTGGGTATGCAATTAAAAAAACATCATGAAGCAGATAATTTGTCATGGTAAAGCAATAACGGGAAATATCGGCCTAACTTTGCCGCCATGACAAGGCAAAACTTTACAGCTACTATTACTTACGACGGGAAGAGCTTACTGGCAGCTATTGTGCCGCAATTCAGGCAGGATGGCGTGTATTATGAAATAAATGTTAAGGGCTATCCCCGCTTTTATATGACATGGACCGAGCTGGACAGATATGACGCTGTGGGTGAGGAGAAGGATAACATACCTTATGAGCTGGTATTATCGGTAAGCGATGTCATAGAGAAAAAACAAGGTAGACAATAAAAGAAGCCTGCAGTTTTGCAGGCTTCTTATTTATGGTTCCAGTTGTATCCAGGCAATTTTTGATGTTACGTCTTTGCCTTTACGGTGTCGTATTAAAGCTGCATATGAGTTTTTGCCAGACATAAAAGAATCGCTATTATGAATAATCTGAACATGCTCATTTGCAGCAGGTTGACCAAAAACATAGCTCTTACTTACTTCACGCTTTTTGTTTAATTTATATAACATAGCAACCGAATTATCAGCCGAATAAAATGAATCAACTGATTGAGAAAATGCACGGTTGAAGTTATTCTCAACATCATTAAAGATTATGTAGTAATTATTCTTTGTTTTTAAAAAAGACTCTTGCATCACTCCTCCTTCACTAGATTTCCCAAAAGATTTAGGATATGAGGTATTTGTTCTCAATTTAGAATGTGGTAAAGCCGTACCCCATATTTCTCCATTTTCATTAAAACAGTTATTCCATAATTAGCTTTATAACCGTCCTTATGAATAAGACCAAACTTATTCCTATCATAAGTTGAGGCATTATAAAATGCCGTTGTTTGCCCGCGTTCATTAGTATATAAACCGGTTAAAGACCCAATAAATAACTGATTAGTATCCAGTTGCTCTGCAATGTATTGTTTCACTTTTTTATCTTCAAGAGGTGTAAAACTAATTGTTGATAGATCGTCGGAAAAAGTAAGTAGGTAATGATCATTAAATATGAGGTCCTTGTTGTGTTGATTTTTTTCTGTTGTTATAGATGATATGAATAGTGGTATTTATAATCAAGACTACTATAAGTAATACTACCTGAACTTAATTCAAAATTTGACGGTAATTGGACTTTAGCCAGTAGGAGTTCATTTTGTCCTTTCAATAAGTGATATAACAATAAGTAGTTATCAGGTAAATCTTTATTGGGATTTTCTTTCGTTATTTGGATAGCAACTATAAGGCTATTTCCGTTATCACTTAAGGTTGCATTCTCATACCGATGTTATCGTAATCCTTAGAATCGATATTTATGGGTATTTCCTTTAATAATTGATGCTGCTCACTATATTGCTTTATAATGTAGTTTTTTTTGCCTTGCTCTGTTGCTGGAATACTGCATACAACGTAATAGCCTTCAGAAGACGCCGACCTAAGGATAAATGCTCTAGTATTGTTTTTGAAACTTTCCGATTGTAAAAATTTATTTTCTTCTATTAAATTACCATTGGTTGTACTAAATCTAAGCTTTAATACAGTCTCGCGATTCTCTATTTGTTGCGTAGCGAAAATTACTGCCTCACCATTTATTTCAGTTATACCATCTAAATGGCTTCTATCGATAATATTGATATCAAAAAGATCGCAAATGTGCTTCTTGCTAAATATTTCTTTACGTGAAGCATCAAACACTTTGACAATTATCCCTTTTCTAGGCTCAAAATGAAATAAAAGTGTATTGCCATTGCTGCATTGTAATACTTTATTCCATCCGGCCAATGGAATGTCAATTGGCGCACTCATTTCATACTTCAACTCTTGTGCTTGCACGAATGGCACCATACAAAATAGGGTGAATACAAAGAGGATAACAGGTTTCATATAATATTGTTAAGATGCCAAAATAATATGAACGCCTATGTATTGCAACTATTTCACACACAAATAAAATAGCCGCGATTATCGCGGCTATGAAAATATATTGCAGCTATTTTATACTAGTATTGTGCTCTTTACATTGCCGCTCACCATTTCGCGCACGGCCTGCGTTATGGCTTGCGCATCATAGCCACATTCACGGTGTAGTTCTTCAGGCTTACCATGTTCTACTATACGGTCGGGTATACCAAGCATTTTCACTTCAGGAGTATAGTTATGTGCTGCCATAAACTCAAGCACAGCACTACCAAACCCACCTACTATAGTACCGTCTTCTACGGTAATGATCTTGTTGAATTTACCTGCGATCTCGTGCAGCAGCTCTTCATCGAGCGGTTTAGCAAAGCGCATATCATATAGTGCCGGGCTCAGGCCCTCTTTCTTCAATGCCTCACAAGCTTTTACTGCAAAATTTCCGGGGTGTCCAATAGTTAGTATAGCAATATCCTCCCCCTCCTGTATTATGCGGCCTTTACCTATTTCTATTTTTTCAAATGGTGTACGCCATTCAGGCATTACACCTTGACCCCGCGGATAGCGAATTACAAACGGGTATTGGTTCTCTTCAAGCTGTGCCGTATACATCAGGTTGCGTAATTCCGATTCGTTCATAGGCGCACTTACAACCATATTGGGTATACAACGCATGAAAGGTATATCGTAAGCGCCATGGTGTGTAGGTCCATCATCGCCTACAAGCCCTGCCCAGTCCAGGCAAAATATAACTGGTATCTTTTGAATAGCAACATCGTGCACTACCATATCGTACTCACGCTGCATAAAGGAGCTATATAT
>JAEZIL010000321.1 GCA_023436685.1 Bacteroidota bacterium
ATATTGGAGATAACAAATGAAAGGCCCGATAAAATGCTGAACGAAATACGAAAGTTGGTAATGCCGGGGCATCATGAAGTATTATCGAAAGATGTAGACTTAAAAAGATTAGGTAGTGTATTGGCATTAGCGTACGAGAAGGGTGTGCGTGATACAGAATCTCTGCTTTTGCTTGAGGGCCTTGGTCCGCGCACATTACAATCTTTGACCTTGGTAAGTGAAGTAATACATGGCACGCCGTCCCGTTTTAGCGATCCTGCACGTTTCTCATTTGCACATGGTGGAAAGGATGGTCATCCGTTTCCCGTGCCTACAAAAGTGTACGATGAAACAATTGAATTTATGGACAGGGCTGTGCGGGGAGCAGCACTGGGAGAAAGCGATAAGAGCGAAGCAATTAAGAATCTTCATAAGGCAGCCAAAAAACTTGAGCAAACCTTTGTGCCTAATGATAATTTTGACCAGTTAATAGAAAAAGAGAAAAGTGAATCGTGGAAGTATGGTGGCCGCACTGTAAATGGATGGGCCAAGAAAACAAAGGCCGGTGACAACAGTAACCAACTTTCGTTGTTTTGAGTATTGGCTGTAGTGTAACGGTATTAACCGTTTTTATTTTTATCCATTTGGTGGTAAATAGCTGCAGACCATTTTTTAGGTAGTACTCTTAGCATTTGACTACTCAGGTTAGCCATTGTGCCAGGTACTATTAGTGTTCTTCCTTTAAGGGTTTTTCGAATAGCTATTTCTCCAACTTCTTCAGGTTGCATAGCCATTTTCATACCTAATTTTCCCATTTGTTTTTTGGTCTCTTCTACTACTTCTTTTTTTGTAAGTACGGGCCCCGGCGCAAGGCAGCTTACCGATATGCCTTTGTCCTGCAACTGATAGCGTAGCGAATAGCTAAAGAAAATAACGCTGGATTTAGTGGCTGAATACAAGTTCTTTTGTGGCATGGGTGCAAGTCCTGCCATGCTTGCTACATTTAATACATAAGAAGGTGCATTCTTCTCAAGCAGTGGCAGCAAGGTATGGGTAAGGGCCATGCCCGACTCAATATTGATTCGTATCATATACCGCAATGTGTCAAGCGGAAGGTCTGTTAAGTAATCTCTGGCACCGCCGAAGCCGGCTACGTTGCAGAGCATTTTTAGCGGTATATCTTTTTCTTTGCACCAGTTGGCTATTTCTATTGCAGATGCATCCAGGCTTAGGTCTTTTGAAAGGGTATGTACCGTTACCTGGTATTTATTTTCAAGAGTAGCTTTTGCCTCCTGTAAAGGGCCATCATGCCGGGCAATGAGTATTAAGTTAAATCCGCGTTTTGCCAATGCCTCGGCCAATGCATAGCCTATACCCTTACTGCCACCTGCAACCAAAGCATAACCCTGGTTTTGTGCTGAAGTATTAAATGCTGCCATACAGAAAAAAGTGATCAGTGCGATAGATAATAATTGTTTCATTGATTGATGATTTAGTAGCATGTACCGTCAATAGCCAATGGTTTACCATGTGTAGCTTTTATCAGGTTGCGCTCTAATACAGGAATGCTATGCAATAATCTTACCGAGGCTTCTGTGACCCATTTATTCCCAAACAAACTCTGGATGGTTCTGCCCCAGAATAGCCGACGCTTGAATTGACGCGACCAAGCCTTTATATATTGATCCTCCAGATGTTGGCGTGCTTCTGAAGGTACGTGGCAGTTATTTAAGATGGATGATTTCAGCAATAAATCACATAATATTTTGGCGCCGGTAATAGCCATACTCATACCATTTCCACAAAGTGGCGTAATTAGGCCCGCCGTATCTCCACACATTAGTATATGTTGTTCAACAGGTAGTTTTGACGAAAAATTCACTTCGTTAATTACTACGGGTGCATCAAAAAGGATGTCGGAATTTTTGAAGATGCTCCTGATGACAGGATTTGTAAAGACTACCTCACGCTCGTAATCTTCAATGGATCTATGCCTCTTTATATCTGAGGGGCGTCTATAAAAGTTACATAGATTATACCTGTCACCTTCAATTTTCACTATGCCGCAATAGCCACCCTCAAAATTATCAAGCCCAATTTCATTGATGGGGTAATCAGTTCGTATATGGTATTTTACACCCATATAGCGGGTATGTTGGTTGATAAAGGCCCGGTTTAATTTTTTGTCTAAGGTCTCACGCTTACCCCAACAGCCTATTGCAAATTTGCTGTGAAATTGTTCCCCTTTTTGTGTGCTGACTATGAATTGGCTATCCTTGAATGAGATACTTGTGACCCGGGTTTCCATTAATAGCTCTGTTCCTTTTTCTCGGGCAATATCAGCAAGTGCATTGTCCATAACATATCTGCTAAGTGCAAATGCACCCATGTCTAATGGTGTGTAAATATTTTTGCCTGAAGGTGTGGAAATGCGCAATTGGGTAATATTTGCTGCGCCATATTTAAAAGGGTCAAATCCAAGGCTATTCAAGTAGGTTAATACTTCTTTGCTCACGTATTCACCGCAAACCTTATGATAAGGATAAGATTTTTTTTCCAGCAGTAATACCTTCTTGCCCGAAGAAGATAGTCTGATAGCGGCAGTAAGGCCAGCCAGGCCGCCACCAATAATTATTGCATCATATAGAGATGGGTTGCTCAACGCTTTTTGATTATTACCTGCCACCGAAATGCCCAGCACCATTTTATAGAGTAATGTTTTATGTCGGCATCACGCATTATTTGGTCCCAATCGGCGCGTACAAATGCACGGGCTACCGACAAGGGGGCATCGTGTTTTACAATGTAAGTTTTAGAAAATATTCGGGTAAGCCATTTAATTGAATAATATGCAAACCAATGACGATGCAGATCATTAATAATTACATATTCCGAAGAAATATCAATCATTCTTTTTAATAATCTTACCAGATCATTGTGTGTAAAATGATGGCAAAACAAACTGCACATTACAATGTCGGCCTTCTCATTGTCTAATGCCGGATCAAAAATATTATTAGTCCGATAATTTATTTCCGGATACTCTTGAGAATTTGTTGCAGCATATCTCGTCATTACAGGATTTAGGTCGACACCTGTAAGCTTAAAATTGAGATTGTGACTTTTGGTCCAATTTGCAATCGCTCTTAATGTATCACCTCCGCCTGAACCTATGTCAATAATACTGGTACTTCCAGTAAGTTCTATTTTTTTCAGCGCGTTTAAAATGAGCTTGTATCCTCCTAATAAATTATTTACTACTTCCAGTTCGCGCAGGTTTTGCCATAGCTCTTTTTCGGGAGCATTAAGGTCGTCCATTATCTCTTTCTCTTTGCTGCGTTCTGAAAGATCTTTCATAGCTTATGCTATTTCAATTATCATAGATTCCATGGTAATACCGGGGCCAAAGGCACATGCAAGCAAATTCTTACCCTTGTCAGCATCATTTAATTGGTTTATATATTCTTTAAGCACAAATAGAATTGTTACTGAAGACATGTTACCAAAGTCATTTAGTATCTTATAGGAAACAGCGTTTTGCTTTTTGCTAATACTTAAGGCTTGCTCACATGCTTCCAATATTTTCATTCCACCAGGGTGTATGGCGTAATGTGCAATGTCATTTTGGCTAAGTCCCGTGCGTGCAAATAGTTTTTGCAAAAGGGGTTCAATATTCTCTTTTACCACATTAGGTACTTCAGGTGTAAGACGGAGGTCAAAACCTGAATCGCCAATACGCCAAACCATTTCATTAGCTGCCGATTGTTCAAATTCGGCGTAAAAGTCTTTAAGCTTGTAATTATACCTGGTTTTTGATGTGAGCTCCTTAGCGGACACAATAACTACCGCCGCACCATCTGCAAAAAGGGCATTAGCAACTGCCTGGTTTGGATCGCTGTTTTTCTGATAGTGTAACGTACATAGCTCTACGCCTGCCAGCATAATAATTGCCTCGGGTTGCGAGCGGGCTATATGATATGCGGCCTTTAACGCATTTATAGCGGCATAACAACCCATAAAGTTGATGCATGTACGTTCTACATTCCTGTTTAGTTGCAAGGTATCTACCAGTTGTATATCTATGCCAGGGGCATACATACCTGTGCAGCTAAATGCTATCAGGTGGGTAATATCAGATTTGTTTAGTCCCGGCAATTGGGAAAAACAATCTTCAGCTGCTAATGTGCAAAGCTTGTTCGCATGCTGCTCATATATTTCCATTCTTTTGGACACCGGTGCATTGGCGTATTTGCCCGATGGGTGAAATATTTGATTCTCAGCAGTGTCGTGCCCTGAAAATTCACTAAGTACACTATGGCGGTATTGAATGCCACTTCTAGCATATATTTTTTTAAGTATCAGTTTTTCTTCACGGCTCATGCCGTTGGCTGACTCCAGTATGTTATAATATAAATCCTGGGATATTTTGTTTTGAGGGGTTGCCGTGCCTATGGCGTGTATTGTAGGTTTCGTCATCTGAATAAAACAATGTTTAACCCTTAGGGGTTATATTTATGCAATAAAACATAGGCAACTTTGAACAAGATACGTACTGCTTTTGCTGCATTAAGCGATAAGAATACATTACTGCTTTTACGGGTGCCGTTTTCTTATTACTTATTTCCCGTTTTCTTGTTCGGCATTAGTCAAGCTATTAATATTCATGCCATAAAGTTATGTATTGTGCTTTTTGCCCAACATTTTTTTATCTATCCCGGTAGCAATATATATAACAGCTATATGGATAAGGATGAGGGCGCCATAGGTGGAATTGAAAAGCCACCGCCAGTGACTAGACAAATGTATTATGTGAGTATCATTTTTGATGTATGCGGACTGTTGCTGTGCTCGCTGGCCGGCTGGGGGCATGTGTTGGTAATGATGGGATATATTGCCTTCTCAAAGGCATACAGTTGGTATGGTATAAGGCTAAAAAAATATCCTGCAATTGGGTGGTTTAGTGTCATGTTCTTTCAGGGTGGGTATACCTATATGCAAGGCAATATGGCGGCAACGGATAATGTTGTACTAAGTTGGTTTACGGTACAGAACCTGGAAGCGATGTTATTTGCTTCCTTAATAATCGGGGGCTCTTACCCTCTTACACAAATATATCAACATGAAGAAGATGGGAGGAGAGGCGACTTTACTATTAGCTATAAACTAGGTGTAATGGGCACTTTTGTTTTCACCAGCATATTTTTTACGCTAGGGGCATTGGTGGCACTACATTATTTTTATACTTACTTTTCGTTAACTCATTTCCTGATATTTTTAATTTGCCTGGCCCCGGTGGTTGTATATTTTACCGGCTGGATGTTGAAAACAAATAAAGATGCTTCGCATGCAAATTATAAGAATGCAATGTTCATGAATAAGATATCAGCAACTTGTATGATAGTCTGCTTTCTTATTATTACCTACATTAATCATAGCTAGTTGCCGCTAATACTTTTGAAATTTTATCGTCTTCCAAAATTAGTTTCAGCCAGGAGGTATAATTACCAGGTTGTTGCATTAACTCCTTCTTTAAATCAGTAAGTGAAATGTATCTTATTGCCTGTACTTCATTTCTATTAAAATGAACAGGGCCATCGTATATACCACTATATATATAATCGAGCTCGTTTTCGATCAGGCCATTATTTAAGGAAGCTGTATATCTGAATTTATCTATAAAATACAAGTTGCAATCAAATCCCATTTCTTCTATTAATCTATTATGAGCATCAGTCTTATTATCTGTGCCGGTTGGATGCGAGCAACATGTATTTGTCCACAACCCACCACTATGATATTTTCCATTGGCCCTTTGCTGTAGCAGCAACTCGCCTTTGTTATTGAAAATAAAAATGGAAAATGCCCTGTGCAGAATACCGTATTGGTGTGCGTATAGTTTTTCCTGACTGCCAATTATTTCATCTTGTTCATTTATTTCCAGTACGAAGCTCATGGTTTGTCGTTTCAATGATGAACATCATTATTTATATGCCGTATTGCTGTGCTATATTTATCATGTTTTCATGGTGATAGGGTTTATAGGGGCTGGCCTGTTCTCAGGCCGGCTTTTTTTATCCATGATATACTCTTGATGCTATAACTGTGCCATCCTTTATTTCTAATACTTCGGCTACACTCATATCAGGTTCATTATTTACCTTTCTTATATATTCCATAAATACACGCTGGCTGTTTGCTGTTAGTGAAGTACAAGTATATTGTAGTGTAGGTAAGCGGTCGAAAGCATCTTTCCACCAGTCTCTTAACGCTTCTTTCCCTTTAATTAGTCCTTTTGTTTCCGGCCTGTGGGCCGCAAGCTTCGGGCTGTAATGTTGTGCATCATCTGCATATAGTTTTAGCAATGCTTCCAGGTTATGTTGGTTGAATGCTTCAAACCATTGCCTTGCAATTTGTTCATTTTGATTAACCATAGTCATTTATATTAAAGCTGCTTGCATTTAAATAAAATAAATGTTATTTTGTATTGTAAATTACCCTGTATGCCCAAACATCTATCCACTCTTTTTAAAAGCGTTGTCTTTTTTATTTTATTGCAGGTTACTGTTTTACAAACATACGCGCAGTCAAATTGCGCACCTAATATGGATTTTGAAGCAGGAGATTATAGTAACTGGAGGTTCTATATGGGCAGGTGTTGCCCTATTAGTACTCCTGCACCTACACCGGCTATACTTGGCAGGCATGATCTTACCAGTGGTACAGGGATGGACCCCTATGGCAATTTCCCTATAGTAGCTCCCGGAGGAGGAGCTTACTCATTAAAACTGGGTAATAGTAATGTAGGGTCGCAGGCAGAAAGGGCCAGATACTACGTTCCCGTACCGGCAGGAAGCTCTCAATATATTGTTGTATACAGGTATGCCGTTGTGTTTCAGAATCCCAATCATGCCTTAATTGAACAACCTAGATTTGAAGTGAAGGCATACGACTCAGCTACTAATCAATTGATACCATGTAACGAATTTACTTTTGTTGCATCTTCAAGTTTGCCGGGATTTCAGCAATCTACATTAAGCCAGAACGTGTTTTACAAACCATGGGCATGTTCAAGCATTGACCTATCAGGATATTCAGGCCGTACAATTGCCTTAGATTTTGCAACGGGCGATTGTTCTCAAGGGGGGCATTTTGGATACGGATATATCGATATGGATTGCAGCCTTTTCAGAACGTATTCAGTGGCATGCAGAGGGGCAGGAGGTGGTAATACTGTTGTACTGCAAGGGGTGCCGGCGTATGATCAATATAAATGGATGAATGGGACTCTAACAACCGTGATAGGATATGGACAAAATATAACAATACCTACACCGGGTGTAGACGAGGAGTTTGCTGTTATCGTAACCCCGTATTCGGGTTTTGGTTGTGAAGATACCTTTTATACGAAAATTAAAGTTTTTGATCCTGAAATAACAGGCGATACTTCGGTATGTGGTATTGGTGGCTCAGTGCAGTTAAATACGTATCACAATGTTGATGATGCACCTTATACATACTCCTGGACACCTGCTGCAGGCC
>JAEZIL010000326.1 GCA_023436685.1 Bacteroidota bacterium
GAGCATCTGACTACGGATCAGAAGGTTTCAGGTTTGAATCCTGACGCGGTCACTAAAAGACCACACACTTGTGTGGTCTTTTTATTTTGGCCTATCTATACTATTTCTCTTTCAACAAGCGATAGGCTTTATTTTTACACTATGAATATCGAAATATGGTCGGTTGGTAAAGAAAGTGAACCTTTCATAGCCGAGGGTTTAGCTCACTATTTTCATAAAACAAAGCCCTATACTGCTATTGAACTAGTGGTACTCCAATTACCTAAAAAAGCAGCTACAACAGATATAGAAAAAACAAAACAGCAAGAAGAAGAACTAATACTTAAACGCCTGCAAAATACCCATTACCTTATATTATTGGATGAACGCGGCAAGCAACTGAACTCAATACAATGGTCGCAACAATTTCAGCAGCTAATGAATATGGGCATAAAAACACTGGTCTTATTAATAGGTGGGGCATTTGGTGTAACCGATCATGTACGCAAACAAGCAAGACAAATATGGTCGTTATCGCCTCTAGTTTTTCCACACCAAATGGTGCGGCTAATCTTGGCCGAGCAGGTATACCGCGCATTCAGCATACTGAACAATTCCCCTTATCATCATTCATAAGTCTTACATTCGTTTAGCATTTTTATCCGAATCATGTCTTATACCATAATAATTATAATAATTACGGCAGCTATTTCAATATATACATTCAGCAATGAAGCCGTGTACAATAAACTTATTCTTTGGCCAAGGCGTATGGATAGCCCGGGAGAATATTACAGGTTGATCACATCGGGGTTTATACATGCTGATTGGACGCACCTGATATTTAATATGCTAACCTTATTCTTCTTCGGCAGATATGTAGAAGTAAATTACCCCTCAAGCGAACTGTTTGCAGCATTGTACTTAATAGGAATAGTCGCGGCTTCTCTTCCTTCATTTATCAAGAATCGCAAAAATTCTTATTATCGTTCATTAGGTGCATCAGGTGGCGTTGCAGCAGTACTTTTTGCTTTTGTATATATGGCACCCTGGCAAACAATATATGTTTGGTTTATACCCATTCCGGGTATTATTGCAGGCATAGCTTATCTTGGATATTCAGCATACATGTCGCGCAAGGGTGGCGACTACATAAACCATGACGCACACTTTTGGGGGGCAATTTTTGGACTTGTATTTACACTTATCATAGACCCCACTCACGGCCAGTCGTTTATAGAAAAATTAGCGTCTCCTTCTTTTAATTTTTAGCAGGCTTATAATCAATGCGCACCACTTGCGATGTAGCAGGTGTGATTTTAAAACGCTCATCTAAACGATGGCCGGCTACCCACGCTATGCGTTTATCACACTCCAATATCCAGACACGCTCTTTTTCTTGAAGGGCAATTTTTTGATCTTTAAAATATTTGCTTAGTTTCTTTTTCTTCATACCCATACCTAACGGATAGAAGTAATCGCCTGTGCGCCACTTACGTAATAGTAATGGAAAAACTACACGTTTCATATCTATAAAAGCGGTGTTTTCGTCAGCAGGTATTTTATCTGGCACATTGGTTAAACTAAAATGGAAATTCCCAAGTACAGTTTCTATTGAACATGGAAAACCTTCAACCTGAATAGCATCAGTTTCTGCAGTAATATTTGAGGTAATAATAATAAAATTGCGGTTGTGTATAAGCCTGTGGGTGGGCGATGAGATATATTTTCCACTATCAGCAGAAAGTAGCTTTATGATCTCGGGTACCTGGTCGGAAGCAAAACCGAAGGGGTGAAACAGCTCGTAGCAGATAGTAGCAAGTGGGTGGCTTTTTTTCAATTTTAAAATAGGCACGTAGTAATCTGCACCTCGCTGTTCCAGCAATTTTTTATGTTCAACAGCTATTTGTTTCCGATACAGCTCTTCAACCTCTGCAATGCGCTGAATTGTTTCATTAGCTTTTATAATTGCATTGGGAAAGATGTGTTCTATGGTGGGAACAAGATTGTGGCGAACGGTATTCCTTAAATAGTTATCGGTAGCATTAGAAGCATCTTCCCTGTATGCGATTTTATTATCAACAGCGTATTCAGTAATTTGTTGACGTGTGGCGAACAGCAACGGGCGTATGACATGATTGTTCACTTCTCTAATGCCATGCAGCCCACTTATGCCTGTGCCCTTAAAAAGATTCATTAGCAGTGTTTCCACATTATCGTTAGCATGGTGCGCTGTAGCTATTTTCGTATACCCGTTGGCAATACGTATTTCATCAAGCCATTCATAGCGAAGTATACGAGCTGTTTCCTGCACCCCTTTTTTCCATTCTTCACATTTCTGCTTTGTATTAAAACGAGCAACATACAGCTTTATATTATTTGCCATGGCCCAATTGCTTACCAATTGCTCATCCATATCCGAATCTTTTCCCCTCAGTTGATAATTACAATGTGCTAAATCAAACAGCAGGCCCGATTTTAAACACAAATCAGCCATTACCATAGAGTCGATACCGCCACTGGTAGCCAACAGTATTTTTTGACCGGGTGCAGCAAAAATTTTCTTTGCCCAATTATTTTTAAATGCCTGTAGTAACTCCATTAGTAAACCAAATCTTCGTAAGCACCTTGTAATTCATTATAGCTATGCATATCGTTCACTGCCTTAGCTACCTGCATGCCTTTTTCGTAAATGCTGATAGCGTTTTCAGTTTGCCCTATTCTTTCCAGCAACTTGCCCAAATGGTAATAAGTGGCTACATATTGCGCATCGTTATTCAGGTTATGTTCAAATAGCTTTTGGGCTTCTTCCTCATTCCCCAGTTTTACATACTCCAGCGCAAGAGCATGGTTAAGAAAACAATCATTGGGCGATTGGATTAAAAAGGTTTTCAATTTTTCTATCCTTTCCGTCATAAGGCAAAAGTATAACGATAGCGGAAACTTATGATAGTTTTCGCAACATATATGCCCGAAACCCGCTATATTATACGTACCTTTGCGCACTAATTTAGATTTATGGCAGGATTTACCGTCGCAATAGTGGGAAGGCCTAATGTTGGGAAATCAACCTTATTCAATAGGTTGCTGGAGCAACGCAAGGCTATTGTTGATGACATAAGCGGCGTAACGCGCGACAGGCAATATGGTGTTGCTAACTGGAATGGCAAGAGCTTTAACGTAATAGATACCGGTGGGTTTGTATCTAAAACAGACGATGTATTTGAGCGCGAGATAAAGAAACAAGTGCAAATAGCGCTTGACGAAGCAGACCTGGTAATGTTTGTATGCGATACTGCAACAGGCATTACTGACCAGGATGATGATATGGCAGATATACTTCGCCGCACTACCAAACCCGTTTTACTAGTAGTAAACAAAGTAGATAATTCTACACGTGCACTTGAAGCAACAGAATTTTATTCTCTGGGATTTGATAAAACCTTCTTTATATCCTCAATTTCGGGTAGTGGAACAGGTGAACTGCTGGATGAAGTAACAACACACATAAAGGAAGAACACCAGATAATACATCGCAAAAAAAAGAGGCCTAAAGTACAAGCTGAGGAAAAACCGGAAACTGAAGAAGAACAGTTAATTGAATCTCTTGAGGAAGATGATATTGAGGAGTATGTTGATATAGAAGAAGGTAATGAAGCTGCCGATTTTGAAGAAGATACTTATGAAGGTGAAGAGATTGTGGAAGATGATGAGATACCAAAGTTTGCAATAATAGGCCAACCGAATGCCGGTAAGTCTACCCTGCTAAATGCACTGGTGGGCGAAGAAAGGACCATTGTATCGAACATAGCAGGCACTACACGCGATACCATACACACCTATTACCAGCAGTTTGGTAAAGAATTCATGCTGATAGACACGGCCGGCATCCGTAAGAAGAAGAACGTACATGAAAACCTCGAATTCTACTCGGTTATTCGCGCCATACGTGCTATGGACGAAG
>JAEZIL010000334.1 GCA_023436685.1 Bacteroidota bacterium
GTTATACTATCAGCCGCAGTTTGGGATAGGAAATGGGGTACCGATTCTTACGATCTGACTTACAACACAGGTCTTGCTGATCCCCAGCAACGGAAATCTATCAATACGGTAATGCTGAAAAGATATATGGGTACACGCCAAACCTACGGTGCAAACCTGGGCCTTGAATATAAGTTCAACGCCAGCAACAAAATATTCTTCAGAGGCCTGATGGATAAGTTTAACGATATACGCCCGGTATATGAATCTTATGTTGACTATACTAACAGCAGGTATCAGTACAACTACAGGTATTCTCATTACCAAACTAAACTGAATGGTGGTGAATTGGGTGGTGAGCACCAACTGAGCAAAAAAGTAAAAGTAGACTGGTCGGTAAGCGACTATATCTCAAAATATTTCCTGGAAACACCGCCTACCAATAGCACTAAAGGTTTACCAATCGCAACCTTTAGGCAAAAGATAACTGGCGGCTTTAGCAACCTTTCTTCTGACGGCAAAATGTACTGGGATTTTGATTCTCGAGATGGTAAAGGCTTAAGCCAGGGCGGTTTTGATGCCGGTTTGAAAAATCCTGCCGAAGTGATGAGCGCGGATAAGCTGACTTTACAACAACTGGTAATAGTACAACTAGATACTAAAGAAGAAGACAGGGTAGGCCAGCTGAATGTGAAAATAGATGCTAGTTCTAAACTGCGTTTTAAAGTAGGTGGAAAATACAGGCATAAATACCGCGAAAGCACTTACGGTTCTAATATAGTTTATCTGCCGGGCGCAGCACTGGGCGATACTACAGCACCTGCCTTGCTTACACTCAGCCAATTAAGTACGGAAAAATTCCCTATCAGGGCTGGTTACTTCAACAACCTTGAAGGTAATAACGAGCAATATGCTATCAATACACTTACGAAAGATCAGCTGTTCGATCTGTACGATCCTGCTACTTTAAAAGCTAATGGATTTAGAGATATGACATCGGCTACGAATGCAACTAACCTGTATACCGGTACCGAAGATGTTGCAGCAGGGTATGTGATGGCTGAATATGACATTACTCCAAAATTCAGGTTAGTAGGTGGTGTAAGAAACGAATATACTTCTTTCGAACTGAATGGCTCTGCAGCAACTACCGAAGGTAAGCCTGCTAAAACAGTAATCACTCCTTCAACAGTTACCAGTAACTACAATGCACTGTTGCCAATGTTGCATGCTAAGTATGCCATTAACGACAGGGCAAATTTAAGGGCTGCGTATACTAAAACATTCATCCGGCCCAACTTTACCGATCTGAGTCCCGGTGTTTCAACAGATAATACTAAAGCACCTGTCCTTATATCAAAAGGCAACCCTGACCTGAAACCTACATTCTCTGATAACTTCGATGTGATGGGTGAATACTACTTCAAAGGCGTGGGCTTACTATCAGGTGGTGTGTTTTACAAGAGCATCAGCAATGTTATTTTCTCTGATAAAACTGCTTTTGCCGATGGTAGCACTAACTACATAGTTACACAAGCTAAAAATTTTGATAAGGCTAGCCTGTACGGTTTCGAAGCCGGTATCAACAAACGTCTTGATTTTCTTCCGGGCTTTTGGAGTGGCTTTGGTGTAGAGTTTAACTATACACAAATAGAATCGGAAACAGAGATAAGCCGATTAGTGCAAAATGCTGATAAAACTTACAGCACTGTGTACGACAAAATATCGCTGCCTAACCAGTCTAAGAACATATTCAATGCTATCCTGTTTTACGAGCGTAAAGGTGTAACTGTACGCTTGGCAGGTAACTACCGTGGTGCTTCTGTTGAAACGGTTAACCAGCAACTAGGCCCCGACTTCTACATCTGGACAGATAAGAACTTTACTATTGATGCATCAGCAGCAGTAGCAGTAAATAAATCTATCCGTGTATTTGCTGAGCTAAACAACCTATCTGATGAGCCTTTGAAAACGTATATGGTAGATAGGCGCCGCACTACAATGACAGAATGGTATGGCCGCCGGGGACAAGTAGGTATTCGTTGGGACATTATTAAATAACATTTTATCACCATTATAAAAACAAAAAAAATAATGAAAAAGATCATATTCATATTGGCCGCATTTGCGCCGCTAATGGTCAACGCACAACTCGCTGATAGCAACGCACGCCTGGTACATGTAAAAGGCGCAATAAACTTTAGAGACGTAGGTGGCTACAAAACTAAAGACGGCAAAGAAGTGAAATGGGGCAAGGTGTATCGATCGGCAGATGTAAGCAAGCTGACAGATACCGATTTGGATACGCTGGAAGCAAGGAACATACACACCGTTATTGATTTCAGAGGTGTGAAAGAATCTGCAGCCGCGCCCGATCATCTGCTGCCTGATACCGACTATACATTGTCTCCTGCAGGCAGCGATAGCTTGCCTAATATGCAAGACATGGTAAAGCGCATGCAAAAAGGTGATTTCCTTATCGATTTCTACACAAACACACAGTATTTCGGTAGCAGGTACAAACCTCTGTTTCAAAAATTGGTAGCACTTCCCGAAGGTGAGTCGCTAATGTATCATTGTACAGGTGGCCGCGATAGAACAGGCATGGCTACAGCTTTATTTTTGTATATACTAGGTGTATCAAAAGAAACAATCGAAGCTGATTTCGTTGCATCGAATATATATCTGAAGTCGATGAACAGTAAAATGTTCGAAAGCCTGAAACAAAACCCAGAAGTAGATGTGGATGCACTGCAAAAAGCTATGGCTTTAAAGCCGGAATTAATCCAGGCAATGTTTACTGCAATAGAGAGAGAATATGGCTCGGTTGAAGTATTTTTTAATAAGGAATTGGGAATAGGCGCCAAAGAAATTGCGATCCTAAGAAACAAGTATACTATTTGATCATTCAATACTATAAGAGTGAGGAATTGCTTTATCTAGTTGCTCACTCTTTAATTATTAGCCAGAATGCCTTTATCATCTCAGTTCCTGCAATATCATAGCAATAAAATGCTCAGGAGAATCAATTCCTTTAGCGTAGCACGAATGGCATATTCACAAGTTTTTGAAAACATTATTCGTTCTCTGTTAAAAATTTAATGCAGCATTATTGGTGATTGTTAAGAATACAGTGCTGCTAAAGTGAAGTATAAAATTGCATCACAAACTTTTGCGATGCAAATATTTCAGAAATGAAAAAAGCCCGTAAATCAAGCGATTTACGGGCTTTTGAGCTCTCTCGAACTCTACAAAGTCGGGAAGACAGCCCGAAAGCTAGCCTCTATATTTCGCTTATAATCAATTAATTAAAAGAACGCATCCATCGCAGGTCACCTCTTAGTTCACCGGACGATTTAATCAAATTTAGTACTATTTTTACAGGTTTGCCTAGAAAAAATAGCATTGTTGAAATAGCCATTACTGTCGAAAATTGTAGCCGATCGCCATGCCAATACACGCAATGGCTGAGTATTGATCCGGCTACATAATTCACTCAAATACCGTTCGTCTGATATGCCTGAGGAATTCAGCAACCTTTGCAAACACCTTGTTGTGTACGTCATCGGCAACTTCCTGGGTGATCACGGTGCCTGCCGGATATTTTTCGATCGCTTTGTCAAAAGATCTGCTGACCACTCCCTGCAAAGCTTGCGCTGCCTGATATGCTTCTGCTATCTGGAGAATACGTGACAGATTATCCCTAACAGATGTGACTACCAGTTTATTTAAATCATCCTGTGAGTTACGGGCCTGCTCCAGAAATGCTTCCCTGTTGTAAGGTATTATTACCCTGTCAGGAATTTCCCTCTTTTCCAATACATCATAACGGTAATGGTAATCGACCTGCGCTCCATCGTAGGTTTCGCACATGTTCACCACATAGTAATAGGTGTTGAACAGAATAACCTGCGCATATAACCGCCTGGTTGAAGGATCGCCTTTCACCATGACCAGATGCGACACCTCACCTTCCTGCCATATATCAGCCGGCAGGTAATAGTGATGGATGTGATCTCCTTTTTCTTGTACGCCTTTGATGATGCTAATGATTTCAGCCAAGTGATGAGCCCCTCTGGCTTTTAGGAGGAAATAGTTAACTGCTATTTTGGCAACTGATCTCATGAATGATTCGCTGCCTACCGATAAATCGATAACCAGGTCAGATTGAATGAATACATCCTCATCACTGAAGTTCGCTTCCAATGCAGCCAGATCGATATCAGGGTATGTACGTTTGAGGCCGGAGGCGGTCTGCATTACCTCCTTCCTGTCGCGGCCAGTGATAGAAATCTGACCATTTTCTATTTTGTAAGAAGGCTTCGCTGGCACAGGTGTACGACCGTTCTCCAGGTGGTACAGGTCACCATTTCTTGCCCGGGTATTCTTAATAATGTATGGTTTATTCCGGTGCCGGTCAAGGTTCAGGAAAGCTACCAGGTTCTCAAAATCCGCAGCCAATGCTGCATCAATGGTCATACCGTACTCGGTATTACATGCCCTGCAGAGCAACCGGTCAGACTTACGCCTTCCGCCGATCGAATTCGGAATTACATGTTCAAAAGAACTATTTGCTTCGTTCAATATAGCATGGCAGCTATAGCAGGTACTCATAACTAGTATTTACAGGATGTGGGCAAACGTAGTTCACGATACAAAGATGGAGAGATTCAATGATATCGCAGCAAAAACTACTGAGACTAGAGAGTCAAGCCCACAGTGATTCCACCAAATACAGTCTATAATGCACAGCATCGCTTGTATTTTTTTCCCGATCCGCAAGGGCACACAGCATTTCTTGATACCTGAGGCTTTACAGTTGGATTCTTGTGAGGAAAGTCACTAGCTGTTTTAATAATAGTTGCACCAGTCTGAAAAAATCCGAATCTCTTATTATCTTCTTCAAACATCTCTTGTTCCTCTTTGCTCCATTCTTCGCAATTCAGCAGGATTAGATCTTCTCCATTCTCTACACTGAACTTTGGCGCATCAATGGCAATCCCAACGATTTTCTTTAGATGAGGAAATTTATTTTTAGCAGCGCCACAGGCAATCTCCAACATTGCCTGCCTGCGCGCCCGGTAATCAGGAGCTTGATTTAACGCTGCCGGCACCTTTAGTTGCAGGAACACATAGCCCTTATCC
>JAEZIL010000335.1 GCA_023436685.1 Bacteroidota bacterium
CACAGGGCCAATACTATTAAAGCTGTTCGCGCATTGAACCCCGAAACAACGCTGGAAACCCTTATACCTGACTTTAAAGGGCAATGGGAAAACCTGGAGCGTATCATAGAAGTAGCGCCTGAAGTAGTATCGCACAATATTGAGACAGTTGAGCGTATGACGCGTAAAGTGCGCATACAGGCAAAATACCATCGCAGTATGGAGGTTATCCGTCGTTTGAAAGACGGTGGTATGCGTACTAAAAGTGGTATTATGCTTGGCCTTGGCGAAGCTAAAGAAGAAGTGCTCCAGACATTACAGGATCTAGCAGATAATGGTTGCGATGTAGTAACTATTGGCCAATATTTACAACCTACTCAAAAACACCTGCCTGTTGTACGTTTTGTACACCCCGATGAATTCGCATTCTATCGTGAAGAGGGGTATAAAATGGGCTTAGACTATGTGGAAAGCGGCCCGTTGGTACGCTCGTCTTACCACAGTGAACGGCATGTGTTTGCTGGTGAGGGTAGAAAGAAATGGATGAATGAAAAAGAAGGCCTTTAAGGCCTTCTTTTTTTAGAGCTTTATTGTGTTCAAGAGGTGGGTTATTCTATCTCGAACACCATTTCCATATCTTTTTGCAGGCTTATTTTATCTAGCGATATATTGTTAGCATCTGCAGCCATTTCTGACATAGCCATGCGTTTGTACATAATAGGCATTGGGTTGCTATTACCACTTTCGTCTACCGATACCAGTTTGATAGATTTTACCCCTGCTGCGGTGGCTATAATATTCGCTTTGCTGCTGCCGTTTTTTACAGCTTCGGCCATTACCTCGTCATTGTGTTTGTCTTTATTATTGATACTGATATCTGAAACATACAGGTTTTTAAACCCCTTACCTACCAGGCCAAGTATAATTGTCTCATACTTGCTCAGGTCGTCAATACGCAAGGTATAGTTCTTGCGTATGTAATACTTAGATCCAAATATTGCGTAAGCCTCACCTGTATTCAAGCGTTGTACACGTAGTTTTTCAGCAGGTATGTTGTTAGCCTTCATGAAATCGAGCAAAGCGCGTTCTTTCTCAGCTACCGAATTATCAGTATTTACTTTCTCTTTTTCTTCCAGGTTTATCTGTACATCTACATAGTCAGGCTCATAGTATTTTTCTGCATGACCTACTACTCGTATATATTTAACGGGCTTCTTATCTACCACTATTTGCTGTGCTTGTACGCTGCTTGCTAGTAGCAACGCTAATAACGACAATTGGATAATCTTCATAAAATGTTTTAAGATTGTTTGAAACAAAAACTGTGCGAGGATTCTATTCCTTACCGCCCATACCTTTAAATTGGTGGTGCGTTTCTTTAAAAAGTACGTTAAAAGTAGTGAGCGAACCATATACAGCTGTGATGTATTGCTGTATATCCACTTTTTCCTCGTCAGTAAGCACTTTATTAGAGTTAACCTTTTGTTCAATTAAACGTAATCTATCGCGCACCATTACTATTTTATGGAAGAAAGTTTCTATAGGCATTTCTTTAGCCTGTAGTGTATCGTCTCCCGGTTTTAGTATTAGTGTACCGTTGTTCCACCTATTACCCATAGGCACTATTTGCATTTCGTGCAGGCGGCGCTCCAGTATATTATCAATTGCTTCTTCTATATCGGCCAATGTAATATTTCCATTGCCTGCTCCTTGTGCTTCTGTGGTGTTTATTACTTTCAGTTCATAGTCTTTACCTATGCTTTTGGCTGCGTTCTGAGACTTGAACCAGATAGTATATGTTTCGCTACCCGCTTCCACTACAACGCCCTTGCCAAAGTGCGGGTGTTCTACTCTTGAACCAATGCCTAATGAATTTATTTCCATGTGCCGAATATAGCCAGTTTTTTAGTGCAAGAAAAAAGCCCCGACTGGGGCTTATATTTATTTTGACTTTTTTGAGTTCTTTTTTGCTTCAGCTTTTTCTTTCTGTTCCTGCTTTTTTCTTTCTTCAGCTTCTTTCTTTGCTTGTTCTTTAGCAGCTAGTTCTTCTTTCTTTTGTTTAGCTTTATCTATATCGGCTTGTTTCTTTGCTGCTTCGTTAAGTTTCTTTTGCTTAACCTTCTCAGCGTCAGCTTGCTTTTTATCAAGGTCATCTTGTTTTTTTTGTTTAGCTTTTGCTATTGCATCCTCCTTCTTTTGTTTCTCTTTTGCAATAGCATCAGCTTTCTTTTGTTTTTCACGGGCTAATTTGATAGAGTCAACTACTTTAGGTTTAGGTTTAGCTTTCGATTTTGTCACAGCTGCTTCGTAGATATATGCCAGGGTATCATTTACAAACAAGCTAATGTTGTAGGTGCCCGATGTAGGTGTAGGCATATCTACATAAAGCATGTTGTTTTCAATAGAATACTTAGCGGGTAGCCTTTTTGAAGTTTTTACTGCTACAGTCACGGATTTTACACGAGAAGGGTCTTCCAGTTCAAATGCCAGTTTTTTACTTGTGTCCGACTTCCCTCGTAAGTTACCGCGTACATCTTCTGCAGGGTATATCTCATTTCGCATGGCCGAAGGGCCTACAATAGGTGCAAAAGTAAAGTTTGACTTATTGATTGGGGAATCGAGCAGTTGCCATTTTTTATCTTTAGGGAAATGGCTTAATGCAAATAGTTCCTTATTCGGCATAAACCATACATCCGTATATGCTTTTGTGAATTTTTGAAATCTTCTATCGGTATAACCGGCACCCCATGCAACGTCTACTGGGTGCCATTCACCGTTTATTTCAATTGCATTCCATGTATGTTCATTCCATTTTCCCAGTTCGCCAATATTCGTAGGGCTGAATTTTGCAAGGCCTGTTATGATTACGCATTTAATACGTGCCATATCGCACATAGTTTTAAATAGGTTAGCATAACCTTCATGTGTTGTCATTCTGTTATTTAAGGCTGCAGAAGCACTAGTGTTGTTTTGCTTTGGATGGTGTGCACCTTCCACGTTATAATCAATATTTTGTGCTTGCCACACATATATAGCACGTGCCATTATTATCTGCGGATCGTTTTGCCTATGGGTCAGCGTATCTACAATGGTTTTAAGATAAACATTGCGCATAGGGCCTAAAGAAGATACATAAGCATCTACTTTTTCGAATGAGGGCTTAGTTTTTTGTGCCTGTGCAGTTAATAATGTGCAAAAAGGCAATACAAGAAACAACCATTTCTTCATGCAAGAGATATTTGTGTCTAAAATAATAGATTGTTTCCGCAAACGCTAATATCCGGAGTAAATAATTGACCTTTAATTACTTGAACTGTATAGCTTTAGTAATGGCTTTGGCAATAGCGAACAGTACCAGCAATATAGTTATTGCAAACGCTATCCAAACAGGCCAACCCGGTAAGACTGGTAAGC
>JAEZIL010000063.1 GCA_023436685.1 Bacteroidota bacterium
CCCTACTACCTTCGCTTTACTGAACGCTACCCTACAATAAAAGACATGGCCGGGGCGAATGAGGAAGAAGCATTCAGAATATGGCAGGGATTGGGATACTATAACCGCTGCAAAAACATGCTGTCAACCGCACGCATCGTAGTCAATGAGCTAAATGGGAAGTTCCCCCAAACATATGAAGGCTTATTAGCACTGAAAGGCATTGGTCCTTATACAGCCGCAGCTATAGGCTCTTTCGCATTTGGCTTACCCGAAGCCGTAGTTGACGGCAATGTGTACAGGGTATTGGCCCGCTACTTTGGCATTGACACCCCGTTTGACACTACCGAAGGCAAAAAACAATTTGCCGGACTGGCTAAAGAAGTTTTAGATAAGCACAATAGCGCTGCTTATAACCAGGGCATTATGGATCTTGGCGCCACCATATGTACACCTCAAACGCCCAGGTGCTTAGAATGCCCATTGCAAAAGAAATGCATTGCATACAAGCAAAATCTTACCCAACTGCTACCGGTACGCAGTAAGCGCACAGTAGTCACCAGAAGATATTTCCATTACATACTATTTGTAAGTGGCGGAAAACTATGGTTGAAAAAACGGACTGGTAAAGACATATGGCAAAACCTGTATGAGCCTTACCTGGTAGAAACCGACCATACGCTCACCAGCCAGGAGTTAATAAAGCAGACTCAACTCACTACTTTGGGCATACCAAAATCAGCCATAGAATACGAAGGCAAATTGAGCCAAAGGCTTACGCACCGTATCATAGAAAGTCATTTCTTCATTTGTCAAACCAGCCAAAATTTACCCCTGCCAACCGACGGAATATGGGTGGCTTACAATGAGTTAAAAAATTTAGCCTTCCCTAAAACGGTTGTTTCTTTTTTAGAAAAAAAACTTTACTTTTAATATCATTATAGGTTATAAATTTTATTAATTGATAAATTGAACTACTATGAGAGGCGTTAACCGGGTGATGTTGATAGGAAATCTTGGACGCGACCCTGAATTGCAATACCTGGAAGGAAATATAGCAGTTGCAAAGTTCCCCCTGGCCACTACGGAAACATTTAAGGATAAGAATGGCAACCTGGTATCTCAAACAGAATGGCATACAGTAGTATTATGGCGCGGATTGGCTGAGCTTGCTCAAAAATACCTGCATAAAGGCAGCCTGGTATTTATAGAAGGAAGGCTACGTACCCGCAACTGGGAAGACAAGGATAAAGTACGTCGCTTTAGTACTGAAATAGTAGGCGACAACCTGGTGATGCTGGATAAAAGGAAGGATAACGGAGAGTACCATCCTGCAGCAAATACCGACGGCCAGCAAGACGTAACTACATTTAGCGCCCCCGACATAAGTTTTGACGCCAGTACCGACACAAAGGATAACCTCCCATTCTAATACATTATATTAGCATATTGAAGGAAAGAAATGATGAATGTTTCTTTCCTTTTTTTATTTTTGATAAGTAAACCAAACACGCGACACTTGGAAAGCACTGAAGGGGAGACGACCCTGACATCATTTCTGCTGCAGGCAGGGCCGGAAGTTTTTTCAGCTTCCAATATCACCATACTTATCATTATCATACTGTTGCTGTTGCTGCTTACAGCAATAACGGCGGGCGCAGAAACGGCTTACTTCTCACTTAGCGCCAAAGATGTCAACTATCTTAAAACAAAAGACGAAGCAAGCTCCAGGCAAGCTATACACTTGCTGGAGCAGCCTAAAATGCTGCTGGCAACCATACTTGTAGCCAATAACTTTATCAATATCGCTATTGTTATTACTACCAATATGCTTATCAGGCAAATGTTGCCGCCCGATATAAGCACGATAGCATCGTTCCTTATACAAGTTATTGCTGTAACTTTTTTACTGGTACTCTTTGGCGAAGTATTGCCCAAAGTATATGCCACGCAAAACAATATGCGGATGGCGCTGTTTGCGGCTCCCGTGTTGAATCTGATGACAGGTATCTTCAGGCCAGTAAGCAAGATGCTGGTTTCATCAACCAACTATATTGAAGATAAACTGGGCTCAAAAACCGGTAGTGCCATTAGCAACGAAGACTTTGAACACGCCATTGAACTGACTGTTGGGCATACCGCTACCCGAGAGGAAGTAAACATCTTTAAAGGCATACTGAAGTTTGGCAATATAACAGTGCGCCAGATAATGCATACAAGGCTGGATGTAAATGGTGTTCCATACGAGCTAAAGTTTCCCGAAGTACAAAAGCTGGCTATCGAAGTAGGATACTCACGGATGCCTGTGTATAAAGAAAGTCTGGATCATGTTGCCGGCGTAATACATACTAAAGATTTCCTGCCGCATACTGATGATGACAATTTCGATTGGCATCAGTTAATACGCCCTGCGTACTTTGTGCATGAAAGCAAGCTGATTGAAGATTTATTAAAAGAATTTCAGCAGAAACGTATACACTTTGCAGTTGTAGTTGATGAATTTGGTGGCACATCGGGCATAGTGACGCTGGAGGATATCATGGAAGAGATCATTGGCGATATAAAAGACGAGTTTGACGAAGATGATCTGCATTTTAAAAAAATAGACGACTACAACTATATACTGGAAGGGAAAACCCTGATAAATGATGTATGCCGCCTGATAGGCCAGCCGTCTGACACTTTTGATGAAGTGCGCGGAGAGGCAGATTCTTTAGCCGGCCTGATACTGGAAATATCAGGTAAATTCCCTGCGGTAAATGAAACTGTCAGCTACAACCAGTTTGATTTTACCGTTCTTATCATCGACAAAATGCGCATACAACGCATTAAGCTGACTATTAACGAAACGGAAGAAGATTAATAGCAAATGAAAAGTTTTGCAAGTGATAACTATGCAGGCGTTTTGCCTGAAGTAATGGCGGCTTTGCAAAAGGCCAATAGCAACCATGCACGCTCTTATGGTGCCGATGATATTACAGAGCGTATACGGCATCTTTTCAATGAAGTATTTGAACAGGAGGTAGATGTATATTTTGTATTCAATGGCACGGGCGCCAATGTATTAAGCATCAGTAGTGCTACACAATCATACAACTCAGTATTATGTGCCGATATATCTCATTTCTACAATGACGAATCATCGGCACCGGAAACTTTTACCGGGTGCAGGTTCTTCCCTATACCTACCAACAGCGAAGGCAAGCTGGAAACGAACAAGGTAAAAGAACGATTGATAAGGAAAGGAGATGTACACTATGCACAAACCAGCATATTATCACTTACCCAGGCTACGGAATACGGCACCGTTTACTCTGCCGATGAAATAAAAGCCCTATCGGATACGGCTAGAAGTTATGGCTTATATGTACATGCGGATGGTTCGCGTTTTTTTAATGCTGCAGCATCGCTTAATTGTACGCTTGCCGAAATAAGTAGCAAAGCAGGAGTTGATATACTATCGCTGGGCGGTACTAAAGCCGGAATGATGTTTGGTGAAGCTGTAGTTGTTTTCAATAAACAGCTTGCACAACACATAGCGTACAAGCAAAAGCAAAGTATGCAATTAGCATCTAAAACAAGGTTCATAGCTGCCCAATTTGAGGCAATGCTGCAAAATGACACCTGGAGGAAGCATGCCTTGCATGCCAATGCCATGGCAAGCAAGCTGGGTAAGATGCTGGCACAATATCCTGAGATTAATATTACTAAGCCTGTAATGGCCAATGCAGTATTTGCTGAACTACCCGTGGCATGGACTACCCATTTACAAGGGGAATACCCATTCTACATATGGAAAGATGCCAGCAATGAAGCCCGCCTGATGTGCTCTTTTGATACTACCGACAATGATATAAAAGGCTTGGAACGTGCCATTAACACATTAATGTAAATTTTAACACTGTTTAACTGTTTTTTTATTAGCTAAATAATAAATGGCACAGTTTTGTATCTATACTCCCTAGCTGAACCTTATTAAGTTATGAGAGTGCTGATATATGACGACGAGGCGGATGTGCTTAGATTGTACAAGATGATCCTGGAGAAACGCGGATATGAAGTGTTGACCTTTGATAACTGTAACGACCTTATTC
>JAEZIL010000111.1 GCA_023436685.1 Bacteroidota bacterium
GTTATACAGTATTGGATTCGATACATGTAAACGGTGCATTGACCATGGGCGAGAACCTTGCTGACCTTGGTGGTTTGGCTATTGCTTACGAAGCATTCAAAAAAACGAAACAAGGCCAAAGTAACGAGAAGATAGATGGCTTTACTCCAGATCAACGTTTCTTCCTGAGCTGGGCACAAGTATGGCGTATAAAAGTTCGCGATGAAGAAGCTGCCAACCTGATTATGACCGATCCTCACTCTCCGGGTCTGTGGCGTTGTAACGGTCCGTTGAGCAATATGCCTGAGTTCTACCAGGCATTCAACGTTCAGCCGGGCGATAAAATGTACCGTCCTGATAGCTTTAGGGCAAAAGTTTGGTAATACTTGTTATCTGAATTTATATAGATCCCGCTGCATACGCAGCGGGATTTTTTTTGTCATCTAATCTTCCTGAATAAAAATTTTTATTCCGGCTTATGGAATATAAAAATGTGTTGCATCCTAATAGGAAATGCAAAGCATTGGAGCTGTCATAGCAAGGTAACATAGCATTGTATGTAGCTACTACAACGCAAATGATACAGTTGGCTGACAGGGCGCGTTTTTAAAGCGTTTTCACTTAAAGTAATATTTATTGTTTACCTGTTCATTAACACATTTTTATGAAGACTAAACTAACATGCTTGTTGGCGATGTTGCTAACATGCTTTACAGGAGCAGCTTTAGCGCAACCGGGCGCCATTTCAGGAACAGTACATGACGAAAAGGGGAATCCACTTATTGGCGCAACGATAAAAGTAATTCAGGGAGGTATAAACAAAGGAGGCGCACAGACTGACGAGGATGGGAACTATACGGTAAAACCATTACCGGCAGGAAGATATGATGTCGAAATATCGGCTGTAGCATATACAACCCACAAAACTACCGGCGTAATCGTTAGCGCTGATAGGATTACAGCCCTGGATGTGAAACTGAAACCCAGAGCTACCGAGCTGCAGGCAGTAACGGTTACCGCATATAAGGTGCCGTTAATAGACAGGTATAATCCCGGTGCGCGTAGCGTAGTAGCTGCAGAGCAAATAGAAAAAATGCCTACACGCAGTATACAGGATATTGAAGCTACCAGCCAGCTTGCACATCGGAAATCAGAAAAAATGAAGATACGCGGAGGCAGGGCCGCTGGTACCCAATATTATATAGATGGGGTGCAGGTAAATGGAAACTATGCACCACCAATGCCAAGGATACCTATGCCGGGCAGTTACTATCCTGGTACCGAAAGCTATAAGAAGGAAGAAGAGAATGGGTTTAAAAGTGTAAAGACAGATCCGTTATCAACAATATCTGTAGATGTTGACAGGGCTTCTTATAGCAACATACGCCGCTTTATAAATGAAGGCCAGCGCCCGCCGGTGGACGCCGTAAGGGTAGAAGAGATGATCAATTATTTTAATTATGATTATCCGCAACCGAAGGGCGATGACCCTATTGCTATTGTAACAGAACTCATAGACTGTCCATGGAAGAGCGGCCATAAACTTTTACAAGTGGGCATGAAGGCTAAAGAAGTAAGCACCGACAAATTGCCTCCGTCTAATCTGGTATTCCTTATTGATGTATCAGGCTCCATGATGACGGAGAATAAGCTGCCATTGGTAAAATCATCGCTGAAATTGCTGGTGAATAAACTGCGTGAGGAGGACAGGGTATCGATAGTTGTGTATGCAGGTAGTGCCGGGCTTGTATTGCCACCAACATCGGGCGATGATAAAGAAACTATTTTTAATGCGCTCGACAGGTTGCAGGCCGGAGGCTCAACTGCTGGTGGTGCAGGTATACAGCTAGCTTACAAAACAGCAGGCGATAATTTTATGCGTGGTGGGAACAACAGGGTGATACTAGCTACAGATGGCGATTTTAATGTAGGTGTAAGCGGTGAGAACGAATTGGAGGACCTGATAGTAAAGCATAGAGGTAAAGGCATCTATCTTACATGCCTGGGCTATGGCATGGGTAATTATAAAGATTCAAAAATGGAGGTATTGGCCGATAAAGGTAATGGTAACTATGCCTATATAGATAATATAGACGAAGCCAACAAGACGCTGGTGAAAGAATTTGGCGGTACCATCTATACCATAGCTAAAGATGTAAAAGCACAAATAGAATTTAATCCCCGATATGTAAAATCATACAGGTTGGTAGGATATGAAAACAGGGTGCTGAACAATGAAGATTTTAAAGATGATAAAAAAGATGCGGGCGATATGGGTAGCGGACATACGGTAACTATATTATATGAGATAGTCCCTGCGGGAAACGGGATTGAGGAAGATGATTTAAAATATCAGCGCAGTGGCAGCATTGCAAATAGTATAGAGTTTGCGACAATTAAGTTCAGGTATAAAAGGCCTAATGCCAACATAAGTAAAGAAATGGTGCATGTAATAGGTCTGGATACAAAGCGTATTGACCTGGCGAGCAATAATATAAGGTTTGCCTCCTCTGTTGCTATGTTTGGCATGATGCTGAAAAACTCTGAATATAAAGGTTCATCCAGCTACGATAAAGCATTGACTTTAGCACGCTCAGCCAAGGGTAGAGATAAAGAAGGCTACCGTTCAGAATATATAAAACTGGTAAAAGCTATGAGTAATGATAGAAGCAGGGATGATGGGGACAATGCAGGCTTAGGCTGGAATGGTATTGATTAGCATTTATAACACTTTTTTATTATTGAGCACCTGTAAAGGTGCTCAACTTGTTTAAAATCCTACGTTGTTTCGAAATATCTTAATAGCAATAGCCAGCAGGATAACACCAAAGAACTTGCGAACCACCAGGATACCTGAAGGGCCTAGTAATCGTTCAAGCAGATTGAGCGAGCGAAGGGTTATAAAAATGAATATCAGATTGATGAGGATAGCTATGAGGATGTTTTGGGCAGCATAACTAGCCTTAAGTGACATGATAGTAGTGAGCGTGCCTGAACCAGCAATAATGGGGAATGCAATAGGTACTACATTCCCTGCTTTGCCATCCTTCTCGGTACGGAATATCTCCAGCCCCAAAACCATCTCCAGGCCTAGTATGAATATAACGATAGAGCCTGCTATAGCAAAGGAATGTATGTCTAGCCCCATGAAGTTTAGTACCTCCTCGCCAATAAAAAAAAACATAAGCATAAGCGCTCCCGATACCAATGTGGCCTGTACCGAACTGATATCGCCCATCTTTTTCTTAAGCGTAAGCAACAGTGGTATTGAACCCAACATATCAATTACTGCAAAAAGCGTAAGGCTTACTGTTACTATTTGAGATATATTATTATTGGCCTGCATGCACGGCAAAGATACAAACCTTTAAAAGGACACTTTTATAGCTGTATAGCTTATTTTTACCACCTCAAATACAAATAATGAGTTTGCAAGGATATCAACATACTGTGGCTGACCGTTTTATGCGTTATGTACAGATAGACACACAAAGCGACCCCGCATCGTCCACTCAACCATCAACAGAAAAGCAAAAAGACCTGAGCCGCATACTGGTTACGGAACTGCAGGAAATGGGTATAAAAGATGCAGAATTAGATGAATATGGCTATGTGTATGCAACCATACCCGCCACCAGCAATAAAAATGTACCTGTTATTTGCTATTGTTCTCATGTAGATACTGCGCCCGATTGCAGTGGTAAGGGGGTAAAGCCAATGCTGCATATGCAGTACGATGGAAATGATATAGTGTTGCCCGATGACCCTACAGTGGTAGTAAGTACGAAAGATCATCCCTACCTCAAGCAGCGTATAGGCGATGATATTATTACCGCATCGGGTACTACCTTATTAGGTGCCGATGATAAAGCAGGAGTAGCCATTATAATGGATTTGGCCAACTTTCTCATTCAACATCCGGAGATACAACACGGTGCAATACGCATTCTCTTTACTCCAGACGAAGAAATTGGCAGAGGGGTAAATAAGGTAGATATGGAAAAGCTGGGAGCAAAGTTTGGATATACATTAGATGGAGGCGAGCGGGGTGTGCTGGAAGGCGAAAATTTTTCAGCAGATGCTGTGACTGTTACTTTTAATGGTATCAGCGCGCACCCCGGTTATGCAAAAGGTAAGATGGTAAGTGCTATTAAAGCAGCAGCAGCGTTTCTTGATAAGCTACCACGCCATGAATGGGGGCCGGAAACTACAGAAGATAAACAAGGGTTCGTACATCCTGTACATGTGGAAGGTGTGCTGGAAAAAGCAACCGTACAATTCATTATCCGCGATTTTGATACAGCCATGCTTGCAACACATGTGCAGCGACTGCGGGAAATGGTAGATCAGACAGTAAAAGAATTTTCCGGCCTCACAACAGAATTTGTTGTTAAAGAGCAATACCGCAACATGAAGGAAGTGCTGGAAAGCGTGCCTCAGGTAATGGATTATGCTGCTGAAGCCTATAAACGTGCAGGAATGAGTGCTGAGCGTGTAAGTATACGGGGTGGTACCGACGGCTCGCGATTATCTTTTATGGGTATGCCATGTCCAAACATCTTTACTGGCGAGATGGGCATTCATTCAAAACAAGAATATGTAAGTGTGCAGGATATGGAGAAGGCAGTGGAAACCCTCGTACACCTTTCGCAAGTATGGGAGGAGAATAGTTAATTTTGCATTGTCGGTAGAAAAAAGGATTAAATGAATCAGCAATTAAAAACGGTATTACTTACAGTATTAACATTGTCGTGCTTTGTTATAGCATTGGTTGAATTGAGCGGTGTTAGTAAAACTGCATTATTCAACAAATTTGATGGTAGTGAGCATCAACACGAGCATAATACGCCTGGTGCAATGGAAGAGGTATCTCAAAAAGAAGCGCAGGCTAAAAGTATGCCCAAAACCAAGCTTAGCTTTATGGAAACCAAGCATAGCTTTGGTACTATCAAAGAAGGTGAAAAAGTAAAATATGCTTATAAATTCAAAAACACAGGAGATAATCCTTTGTTGATATATAATGCAGTTGCATCGTGTGGCTGCACTGTGCCATCTTACCCTAAAGAGCCTATACAGCCGGGTAGCGAAGGGGAAATAGTAGTTGAGTTTAATAGTGAGAACCGGGTAGGCCACCAGCAAAAAAATGTATTGATCTATTCTAATGCCGAAGAAGAGGCAATGTCGATAGGTTTTGATGTAGAAGTAGTAAAATAAATGAGCACAACCAGCATTTCCATATTGCATAAGGTAAAAGACTACCTGTCGCTGATTAAATTCAGCCATACGATATTTGCGTTGCCCTTTGCTTTTATAGGTTTTACATTGGCAATAGTGTACGAGCAGCAGCCATTCGAATGGCATCTATTAATAAAAATGCTTTTATGCATGGTGTTTGCTAGAACAGCAGCCATGGGCTTTAACCGGTACCTTGACCGGAAATTTGATGCATTGAACCCTAGGACCGCCCAACGTGAAATACCGGCAGGAATAATTAAGCCTGGCAATGCCTTAATGTTTACAGTTATTAACTGTGCTTTGTTCATACTCACTACCTGGTTGATTAATACACTTGTTTTCTATTTATCTTTTATAGCAATATTTATTATTCTTTTTTATAGTTACACCAAACGCGTAACTGCGCTTTGCCACCTGGTATTAGGTGTGGGGCTATCGTTATCGCCCATTGGTGCTTACCTGAGCGTTACAGGTTATTTCTCGTGGCTGCCTTTAATGTTTTCTTTTGCAGTGCTCACATGGGTATCTGGTTTTGATATCATTTATGCAT
>JAEZIL010000113.1 GCA_023436685.1 Bacteroidota bacterium
CAGGTATGCTCATCAGTTCTTTCTGTATGCCCATTGCAGGCTTCATCAGGTCTATACGGCCTTTCATAGCCCGTTTCAAATACATGTCCAGTATCAGCAGCCTGTTTATTTCATTAGTGCCTTCGAAGATACGGTTGATGCGGCTATCCCGGTATGCACGTGATATATTGTATTCGTCGGAGAAGCCATTACCCCCGTGTATCTGCACACCTTCGTCCACTACATAGTCCAGCGTTTCCGATCCTATTACTTTCAACATAGCGCATTCTATGGCATATTCTTCTGCCGCACCCAGCAGGGTTTCATCTTCTGCTTTACCTTCATTGCGCAGGCTGTGTTCTTTCTCATCTATCCATTTGGCAGTACGGTATAAGGCTGCATCTGTAGCAAATATGCGTATGGCCATTTCTGCCACTTTATGCTGTATGGCACCAAATTGTGCAATGGGTGTTTTAAATTGCTCGCGCGTTAGCGCATACGCTACACTGGTATCCATGGCTCGTTTGGCACCACCTTGTGCTGCGGCGCACAGTTTCAGGCGCCCAATATTCAATATGTTGAAGGCAATAATATGTCCACGGCCTATTTCGCCCAGCAGGTTTTCAACAGGTACTTTGCAATTCTCAAAAAACAGCTGGCGTGTGCTGGAGCCTTTAATGCCCATTTTATGTTCTTCTTCACCAAAGCTTAAGCCGGGTGTATTACGGTCTACTATCAGCGCGCTGAATTTATCTCCGTCTATTTTGCAAAACACAGTAAACACATCGGCAAAGCCGGCATTTGTGATCCATATTTTTTGTCCGTTTATAATATAGTGTTTACTATCCTCGCTCAATGTAGCTGTAGTGCGTGCGCCTAATGCGTCAGAGCCCGAGTTTGGCTCTGTTAAAGCGTAAGCGCCCTTTAACTCGCCTGTTGCCAGCTTAGGTATATATCTCTGCTTTTGCTCTTCGGTGCCAAAGTAAAGTATAGGCAAAGAGCCAATACCGTTGTGTGCAGCCATAGCCACTGCAAAGGAGTGTCCGCCGCCCAGGCATTCGTTTATGAGTGTGGCTGTAACAAAATCTTCGCCAAGCCCACCATACTGTTCAGGAAAGGCTGCGCCCAGTAAGCCAAGTTCGCCTGCTTTATCCAGCAATTGAGGCATCAGGCCATCTTTCTGTTTTTCTATGTCCAATATATGCGGCAGCACTTCTTTCTCCAGAAACTCATCACAAGTCTGGGCTATCATTTTCTGTTCTTCATTAAAATCTTCAGGGGTAAAAGTGGAAGCTACATCGGGTTGCTGAATAAGAAAGCCGCCACCCTGTGCTGCGTGTTGTGTTTTTATATCCATGATACGCGCGTTTGTATAAAGCTACTAAAAAACGGTGTGGAGGCTTGTTAAATTATTACAACAGCCCCGGTGCTAATTGCTATTTTTGATGCTGATATGAGCAATATACGGTCGGGTTATATTGAGCTTAAAGGAGGCAAGTTGCATTACCTGCAAATGGGTAGCGGCAAGCAATTATTGCTTGCGTTTCATGGGTATAATAATGACGCAGGCCTGTTTTTGCCATTTGAAAGAATCATCGGGCATCAGTATACTATCGTCTCGGTTGATATGCCTTATCATGGCAAAAGCCAATGGATGCGTGGGGAGTTGAATATGGCAATGATGGGTGAGTTGTTTTTGCATTTTAAAAGTACATATGAAGTAAATAGTGTAAGCCTGTTAGGCTATAGCATGGGTGGGCGCATATGCCTGAAATTGGTAGAACATTTCAGTAGAGATATAGATAAAGTAGTGCTGATGGCATCGGACGGGTTGCGGTTTAATTTTTTTTATCATTTCCTTACACGAACTATAATTGGTAAATCATTATTTAAAAGTTTTGTAGAAAAGCCTGAAAAATATACTTCTTTGATAGATAAGTTGCGAAAGTGGCAATGGATAGATGAGTCGCGCTACAAGTTTGCTATGCAATATTTGCAGACACCTGCCAAACGGCAGTTTTTGTATAATGTATGGCCGGCCATGTCGGCATTAGTTCCACTTACGTCCAGGGTGAAAGCTAATATTCGGAAACAGCAAATACCTGTCTATCTGTTCATGGGCGATTATGACAGGGTTATTCCCAAACAACTTGCTATAGCGTTTTGCCGCGATCTCCCCGAAGCTCGGCTTCAGATATTAGACAAAGGGCATTGGTTAATGGACAGCGAAAGCGTATCCGCAATATCAAAGTGCTTACTTTCGTAGCTTATGCAAATAGTGGTTATTATATGTATGGTGCTGATGTCGGTATATGCTGCACTAATGCTCTTATACCGTATGGGTTGGGAGCGCCAACCGATTTTCAGGCTGAACAATAATTATCAGCCCAAAACCAAGATCAGTATTATAATACCCGCGCGCAACGAGGCCGACCGGATAGGTGATTGCATAACTTCAATACTAAAGCAAAATTATCCTGCTGCTTTATTGGAGGTGGTAGTGGTAGATGACCATTCGGAAGATAATACTGTGCAAGTGGTGAATGGCTTTGGCAAAAAGCAGGTGCGCTGTATATCGCTGTCGGATTGGCTTAATGGGAAGGAAGGCGTAGTAGCATATAAAAAAGAAGCCATAGCGGCAGGAATTGCTAATAGCAGCGGGCAACTGGTAGTGACCACAGATGCAGATTGCATAATGGGGACAAACTGGCTGAGGCAAATTGCCGGCAGGTACGAAGTGTACCAACCTGTAATGATAGTTGCGCCTGTTGATTACAGCCCCACAAAAAGCTTTCTGGATGTATTCCAGTCGCTGGATTTTATGAGTATGCAGGGGATTACCGGCGCCACTCACGAGCTGAAGATGGGCAATATGTGCAACGGGGCTAACCTGGCCTTTGCACGTACTGCATATGAAGCCATAGGGGGTTATAAGGACATAGACCATCTGGCATCGGGCGATGATTATTTGCTGATGATGAAGATGCAGAAAGAATATCCCGGCCGTGTTGACTACCTGAAATCGCAAGAGGCAATTGTATATACACCACCTCAACCTGACCTGAAAAGTTTTCTGCAGCAACGCATACGCTGGGCATCAAAGTCGGGCAAATACGATGATAAGATAATGACCCTTGTACTGAGTTTTGTTTATCTGTTTAACTTATCTATGCTGGTATTAGCAATAGCCAGCTTTTTTAATTATACTGCTATATTATTATCGGGCGCTATGCTACTTATTAAAATAATATCGGAGATGATATATTTATTTCCGGTAGCACGCTTCTTTAGTAAGGTAAAGCAGCTGTTGTATTTCCCTTTTCTGCAACCGTTTCATATAGCCTATATTGTATTTGCAGGGCTAATGGGTTTAATAGGTGTATACAGGTGGAAGGGGAGAAAGGTAAAATAGATTAAGCAAGCAATAGAAATACTGCCGGTGCTTTTTCCAGTTGAGGTTTATTTGCTTTCCATTGCGCAGCTGTGCGTGTTTTTATATACTCATTAGCGCCCGTTATATTTTGCGCTATGCAGATGCGCGTGCTATCGTTGCAATGCTTCAGCAAGTCATCGAGCATATTATTATTACGGTAGGGCGTTTCTATAAAGAGTTGCGTCTGATTTTCTTTTTTTGAATTATTCTCTAGTTGCTTGATGCGCTGGCCACGGGCGGGTTCTTTTACCGGCAAATATCCGCTGAAGCAAAAGCTTTGCCCATTGAGCCCCGAAGCCATAAGGGCAAGTATAAGAGAATTAGGCCCTGTGAGGGGTATTACATTAGCGTTTAGCTGGTGTGCAATGGCAACCAGTTCAGCACCGGGATCGGCAATACCAGGGCAACCGGCTTCGCTCATAATACCGATAGTGTGGCCTTGTTTTATCCAGTTGCGGAAGGTATTCAAATCGGGGCCGGAGTGCTTATCTATCTCAGAGAACTGCAGCTCATCAATTACAATGGTTTTATCTGCCAATTTCAGGAAACGCCTGGCTGTGCGCAGGTCTTCAACAAAAAAATGTTTGATACCGGGAACTGTATTTGCTATTTGAGGCGAAAGCGTATGTAAAGCCTCATTTGCAATGGGTATGGGAATAAGATAAATGGTAGCCTGCATGGCTTTAAAATTAGTCTTTGTGCAAGAAATTTAGGTAGGGTATTTTCGTAGTATGGTATTGCAGCAGGATTTTTACACCAGGGCGAACGTAGTACAGATAGCTAGGGACTTGTTAGGTAAATTTCTGATAACAGATATTGAGGGCGTATATACATCGGGGATGATAGTAGAAACTGAGGCTTACGCGGGTGTGGGAGATAGGGCATCGCACGCATATAGCAACAGGCGCACCAACCGTACCGAAATTATGTATGCTGAGGGTGGTACGGCATATGTGTACCTGTGTTATGGTATTCATCACCTGTTCAATGTAGTGACAAATAGGAAAGATACACCTCATGCTGTACTGATACGCGCCATTGAACCTGTTGATGGAATAGAGGATATGTTGCTGCGCAGAGGTAAGGACAAAGTGCAGCCTTCATTAACGGCAGGGCCGGGTGCCATGAGTGTGGCATTAGGCATAAAAACCACCCATACGGGCCTCAGCCTTACCGGCGATATGATTTGGATAGAGGACAGGGGCATTAAACTGCCGAAGAAGGATATATTAGCTGGTAGCAGGGTAGGTGTTTCCTATGCAAAGGAAGATGCCCTATTGCCATATAGGTTCTCTGTAAAGGGTAACCCCTTTGTAAGTAAGGGCAAGGGCTTATAAGCAAAGAAGGCTACCATATGGTAGCCTTCTTTTATCATTGAAACTTAATTTAGAATTTAGGACAAGTAACGTTTGTACGTGGTTCAAACATACGCTTGTTGATGCAGCCATTGAATATCAGCGATATTTCATAACCGCCGTTACCGTTTGTAGCAGCGTTAAAGTTAGACAGGTTAACATCGTAGCTTATACCCAGCTTCATTTTCGACCATTCGAAACCTACGTATGGAGAAACTGCATCTCCGTAGCGGTACCAACCACCCAGGTAAAGGATAGTGCTTTTAACAAATTCTTCGTCGTGGCCGGGGTTAAGTACAAAGCCTACAGCGGCACCTGCCAGTATTTCGCTGGCTGAAGCCTGAGATTGGTATAAACCGCTTGCGTATAGTACGATGTTTTCATTCAGGTCGAACGAGCCACCCAAATAACCGGTATAGCGAGAATGTATTTTGTGATTGTCATTCAGGAAGGTTTCAACAGGCTGTGTTAAGTGGTATATAGAAAAACCAGCATAAGCTGTAGCATGTTCAGTAATACGGCCAGAATACATTAAACCAAGATTGAAGTCGGGATATGTAAGATCGGCGTTACCAAATGTTTCAGAAGTAGAGTATGGAGTACCACCTGTTTGATAATCAAACTGGTCTTCAAATTTTAATTTATTGAAATCGATGCTTTTCTGAACCAATGCACCTTGTACACCCAACGACAGGGTATGTTGTTTTTCAACACCAAATGCTTTGTGATAAGCTACTGAAAGACCAACAGTTACATTTTGTAAACCGCCAAGGCCCGAGCGATCGAACAAGCCAAGAACACCGATGCCAAGGGCATCGCCATTATTCAGCCTGTCTTTCATTGTGGCCATATCGTAAGATATTGTACCAGTGATATATGGGTTGGGCGATACACTGCCCCATTGTGTACGGTAGTTGGCTGCAAGGCGCAGGTCGCATTGAGTAAGGCCTGTAAGAGCTGGGTTTAGGGTAAGTGGTGATGCAAAATATTGAGTGTAGTGCGCATCCTGAGCCATTGCTGATGTTGACAATGCCAACGCTGCACCCACTCCTAGTAATATTTTCTTCATCTGGTAACGTTTATTGAATGTTAAATTAAGTTTCTGCAAGCCAAAATAAACCAAATTCTATTATTATGCAAGACAGTGTGAAATAATATTTTAGTTGGGCTTCATGTATTTATGAAAAGCAGGGTATAAACCGATGGTTACAAGAGCAGCAGACAATTTACTGACAATTATAATCTCGCAACGATGTATTTGTTAATTGGAAGACATATGTTAATATATAAGTTTTTGCAGTTAAAGTCCAGTTAAACTAACCCTTTCATATTTTGATACATAGAGCAAGCTTCTATTTTTGTACCTTTGCGCACATTTCATAAAAAATCATCTAACAACCTAATGGATATTCTGCCATCCATAGATAAGGCAAAACTACCCCAGCACATAGCCATTATTATGGATGGCAATGGGCGGTGGGCTAAAGAGCGCGGTGAAGACCGCGTTTATGGGCACCACGAGGGTGTAATGAGCGTGCGCGATATTGTGAATGCATGCGGAGAGCTGGGTATTGGGTATTTAACGCTTTATGCCTTTTCTACCGAAAACTGGAACCGGCCTAAAGAAGAAGTGAACGCCCTGATGGAGCTATTGGTTAACACCATAAGAAAAGAGGCAGACGAACTGAAGAAAAAGAATGTGCGCCTTCATGTAATAGGCGATTTTGCCAGCCTTCCCGATGTAGCCCAGAAGGAGATGAACGAAGCCAAAGAAATGACTGCAGCCAATACCGGGCTCAACCTGATACTGGCGCTTAGCTACAGCTCCAGGTGGGAGATAGTGGAAGCGGCAAAGAAGATGGCAGTAAAGGTGGCACAAGGCAAGTTAAGCCCTGAAGATATCAGCGAACAATCTTTTAATAATTACCTGAATACAGCACAATTTCCTGACCCGGAATTAATGATAAGAACTAGTGGGGAACACCGGATCAGTAATTTTTTGCTTTATCAGCTGGCCTATGCCGAGTTGTATTTTACACCGGTGCACTGGCCCGAATTCCGCAAACAACATTTATACGAAGCCTTACTGAACTATCAGCAGCGCGAGCGCCGTTTTGGTAAAACCAGTGAACAAATTCAAACGAACAATCCCCAGCATGTCGAATAGCTTTTTGCGTTTCTGCTTATTATTCATTTGCAGCCTTTTTGCCGGTTATACTTTACGGGCGCAACTTTCTACAGCCGATACAACCAGTGGTGGCGGTATTGGCCTAAGTAATACCTCAAGGCAAAGCATAGTTGGTGTACGCCCTTCGCAGTATCAGATAGGAGGCGTTACAGTAACCGGTGTACGCTACCTGGACGAAGACCTGATGCTGGCCGTTTCGGGCCTTAAAGTAGGTATGGATGTTAAGCTACCTAACGATGAAAATATTGCCAAGGCAATACGTAACCTGTGGAAACAGGAACTTTTTTCAGATATTGATATAACTGTTACCAGGATAGTGGGCAGCAAAGTGTTTTTAAACATTGCAGTAGAGGAACGCCCCAGGCTAAGCAAATATAACTTTAGAGGTATAAAAAAAGGTGAAGCGCAGGAGTTAAAGGATAAAATAAACCTTGTAAAATCGAGAGTAGTAACCGATGCAACCAAAAAAGAAGCTATAGTACGTATACAAAAATATTATGCAGAAAAAGGCTATGGCGATGTTGCAGTGAATGTGCGTGAGCGGCGGGACACCCTTGGTGTTAACCAGGTAATATTAACCTTTGATATAAGCAAAGGCAATAAAACCAAAGTAAACCAGATAAACATTGCAGGTAACGAATATGCAAGCGATGCGCGGGTGAAAAGGACCTTGAAATCAACTAAAGAAATGCCGCGTATCAGCCTTTACCCTGCCGATGGCGTAAGTGTGTATGAGAAGAATGAGCGGTCGTTTGGAAAGTATATAGGAGGTTTAGGCTTTTTATCCCCTTCAAAAACATTGAGTGCGCTCAACCCTTATTTCAGGTATAATTTCTTCTCTTCTGCCAAGTTCAACAAGCAGAAATTTGAAGATGATAAACAATCCATTGTCAACTACTACAATTCGTTAGGATATCGCGATGCTGCAGTTGTTTCAGATACAATATACAAAGTAAAAAATGGCAACCTGAATATTGATATCAGGGTGAAGGAAGGGCGCAAGTACTACTTTGGCGATATGGAGTGGAAGGGGAATACAAAATATTCAAGCGAATACCTGACTACTGTACTGGGCATAAAGCGTGGCGATGTGTATGACCAGGAGTTACTGGAGTCTCGCCTGGGCAGGGCTGTTAACCCTGATGGCTCGCCCGATGTTAGTAGCCTTTACATGGATGATGGTTATTTGTTTTTTAATATAGAACCAGTTGAAACATCGATAGTAGGCGATACCATTAACTATGAAATGAGAGTGGTAGAAGGCCCACAAGCCACTATTAAAAACGTAAATATAACAGGTAACGACCGTACCAACGAGCATGTTATACGCCGTGAGTTGTATACCCGGCCAGGTAATAAATTCAGCCGTGCCGATCTGATACGTTCGCAACGCCAGATAGCAAACCTGGGCTTTTTTGACCAGGAAAAGATAGGTATTCAACCTAAGCCTAATGCAGAAGATGGAACGGTAGATATTGAATACAGCGTGGTAGAAAAATCGAGCGATCAGTTGCAGTTATCTGCAGGCTTTGGCGGCGGTGTGAGGTTTTATGGCAATATTGGTATTACTTTTACTAACTTCTCTATCCGCAATATTTTTAAGCCACAGTTCTGGGATCCGCTACCGGTAGGTGATGGACAACGTTTATCGCTCAACTACCAGTCGAACGGTGCTTATTATAACTCATTCAACTTTTCTTTTACTGAGCCGTGGCTGGGAGGTAAAAAACCCAATGCCCTTACTACAAGCTTAATATACAGTAAATTTTCGGGTGTGTACACACCACTTCCTGCCGATTCATCCTTCATACGTGTTGTGGGTGGCGGCCTGTCGCTTAGCAAACGCCTGAAATGGCCCGACGATAATTTCGTGTTTACATACGGTGTTAACTATCAAAACTACAGGTTAAAGGATTATGCATTGATCAACAACTTTAGCAACGGTACCAGCAACAACCTGTTTTTCAAGTTGGTATTGGCACGTTATACTGTCGATCAGCCATTGTATCCGAGAAGTGGTTCTAACATTAGCTTTACCTTCCAGTTCACGCCACCATATAGCGGCTTCAGCGGCAAAGATTTTTCAACAGAATCCACTGCTTCAAAATATAAATGGATAGAATATCATAAATACCGTTTTACGGCTGAGTGGTATCAAAAAATAGCCGGCAACCTGGTGTTTAAGCTGGCTGGTAAATATGGTTTCCTTGGTTATTATAATCCCGATCTGGGTTATTCACCGTTTGAACGCTTCCAGCTTGGTGGCGATGGGCTTTCCGGCCAAAACTTCTTTATAGGAAGGGATATCATTGCGCATCGTGGTTACAAAGACCCATATGCTCAAAATGCCGTGATATTTAATAAATATACCGCTGAAGTAAGGTATCCTTTCTCGCTGAGCCCAACATCTACAATATATGGTCTGGCGTTTGTGGAAGCAGCTAATGCATGGAATAGTTTTGATGCATATAACCCTTTCAAACTTAACCGTTCGGCCGGTGTGGGTGTACGTGTATTCTTACCTATGTTTGGCCTGTTAGGGCTCGACTATGGTGTGGGCTTCGACCGTTTCGACCGTTCAACAGGTACTACAAGATTTAAAGATATATCGAGCTTTACCTTTATGTTAGGTTTTGAGCCCGATTGATGCTAACTTATTATATTGCTAAAAAATAAAAAGGAGGGAAAAATGAAAAGAATAATTCTGGGACTGGTATGAATGCTGGCAGTTACGTTTACTGCGCAGGCACAGCGTTATTGTATAATTGACTCTAAATATATACTGGACAAAATGACGGAATATAAAGACGCCCAAACGCGTCTTGATAAAATGTCGCAAAACTGGCAAACAGATATAGATGGAAAAATGCAGGAAGTAGAGCGAATGTACAAAGCTTACCAGGCAGAGCGTGCAATGCTATCGGACGATATGCGCAAGAAACGTGAAGACGAGATAATGCAGAAAGAAAGAGCTGCTAAAGACCTGCAAAAGCAAAGATTTGGTTTTGAAGGTGACCTTTTTAAAGAACGCCAGAAACTGGTAAAACCTATACAAGATAAAGTATACAATGCTGTACAAAAAATGGCTACCTCTAAATCTTACGATCTGGTATTGGATAAGGCAGGAGGTGTTACATTGTTCTATGCCGATCCCAAACTTGATCGTAGCGACGATGTGTTAAAATTACTTGGATTAAACAAATAATGGCATTTACTTTGCAACTCTGAAAATTTAAAGACTAAAAATTAAAAATGAAAAAAATCATCTTATTCCTTGCCTGTGGACTGTTGATAGGTAATGCTGTGTTTGCGCAGGCGAAATTTGGATACATTGATTCTCGCGAACTGTTGAAAGCCATGCCCGAAATCACTAAAGCTAACACTGATGTAGAAGCTTATGCAAAAACCTTCCAGGATCAGCTGCAGACAATGGGTAAAGAATACGAAAGTAAAGCGCAGGCTTTTCAGGCAGGTGAGAAAACAATGACAGATGCAGTAAAAGAAGTAAAAATAAAAGAGATACAAGACCTGCAAGGCCGTATAGAATCTTTTCAACAAAGTGCTACTGAAAAAGTAGAAAAGAAAAAGCAAGAATTATATGCGCCGGTATTGGAGAAAGCTGATAAGGCAATAAAGGATGTAGCTAAAGAAAAAGGTTATGACTACATATTTGATGCTAGCTCAGGTGCTCTTTTGCATGCTAACGAAGCTAATAACATATTGAGCCTGGTGAAAACCAAGCTTGGTATCAAATAAGAGATATAAGCTAATGAACGAGAGAGGCGACCGATAAGGTCGCCTTTTGTTTTTATGTTTTTAATGCTCTTTGCCAAACATTTTTTCGCCGGCGGGTATAGCAACCGGCAGTCTATTTTCTACAGGAGGTATGGGGCAGTTGTAGCCATCAGCAAATGCACAATAGGGGTTATAGCATTTATTGAAGTCGACAACTAGCTTATTGTCTTTTATGTCTTTAACTGAAAGATCGAGATAGCGGCCGCCTGCATAGCTTTCTATATAGCTTGTAGCATCGGTAAAGGGGAGGAACAAATGGTCTTTATCGTCTTTTAGCAAAGACATGTTTTGATATACGGATAACTGCAGGGCCGTATCATTAATGTTGAAATGCAATATGCCGTACTGCCTGAATTTTTTGGTTTTGCCACTGTGCGTAGGCATATCAAACTCTTTCGCCTCGGGTGTTAGTTTGATGGTTGCAATTATTTTAAAAGATATATCTGGTTCAAAGAAGCGCAGGAAAGCAGTATCCCCGGCTTTCAGCGGACTGCGCTCTTCGGTAATAAATTCCTGCTTATAGTGTAGCCGGTGTTCCTCTATTTCTTGCTTGTAAGACTGCTGCGCGTGCAAAACAAAAGGGCAACAGCTGATAGCTGCTGCCCATAAGAAAGTATATAAAGCTTGTTTATTCATTTGTTTTTTCGGGGCGCATTTGTGGGAATAATAAAACGTCTTGTATTGACACCTGGCCTGTAAGCAGCATTGCCAAGCGCTCAATACCGAAACCAATGCCGGCTGTTGGTGGCATACCGTATTCCAGTGCACGCAGAAAATCGTAATCTATATACATGGCTTCATCATCGCCACGTTCCATTAGTTTTACCTGGTCTTCGAAACGCTCGCGCTGGTCTATAGGGTCGTTCAGCTCACTGTATGCGTTGGCTATTTCTTTGCCGTTTATTATCAGTTCAAAACGTTCAACCAGGCCTTCTTTCTCGCGGTGCTTTTTGGTAAGCGGGCTCATCTCAATAGGATAGTCGATAATGAAAGTAGGTTGTATGTAGTGTTTCTCACATTTGCCACCAAATATCTCATCTATCAGCTTGCCCTTGCCCATACTTGGGTCGGTTTCTATTTTCAGTTGTTTACATGCGTCACGCAGTTGTGCTTCGTCCATGCCATTGATGTCGATACCTGTATGTTCCTTAATAGCATCGTAAATGCTGATGCGTTTGTAGGGTGCTTTAAAGTCTATTTCTACGCCGTTTACTTCGGTTTTGCTGGTGCCGTTGGTTGCAATAGCAGTTTGCTCAAGCATTTGCTCTGTGGTTTCCATCATCCACAGGTAGTCTTTATAGGCTACGTAAAATTCAAGTATAGTAAACTCGGGGTTGTGCGTGCGGTCCATACCTTCATTGCGGAAATTGCGGCTGAATTCATATACCCAATCAAAACCACCTACTATAAGGCGTTTAAGGTATAGTTCATTAGCAATACGCAGGTATAGAGGAATGTCTAATGCATTGTGGTGCGTAGCAAAAGGACGTGCTATAGCACCGCCGGGTATGCTTTGCAATACAGGTGTATCTACTTCCAGCGCACCCCGCTCATTAAGGAAAGAACGGATAGCGTTCTTCATTTTAGTGATACGGAT
>JAEZIL010000129.1 GCA_023436685.1 Bacteroidota bacterium
AGATATAATAATAGGCACGCATGGACTGTTGGGTAAAGATGTAAAATTCAAAGACCTGGGGCTGCTGGTGATAGATGAAGAGCAGAAGTTTGGTGTAGGTGCAAAGGAAAAACTACGCGAGCTGAAATCGAACGTAGATACACTAACTCTTACAGCAACACCTATACCACGTACATTGCAGTTCTCGCTAATGAATGCACGTGACCTGAGTATCATGAACACACCGCCACCTAACAGGCAACCTGTTCATACCGAAGTAGCTGTATTTGATGAATATGCCGTGCGCGATGCTCTGTATTACGAAACGGAACGTGGTGGGCAAGTGTATTTTATACACAATAGGGTGCAAAGTCTGCCCGATATGGTGACACTACTACGCAACCTGTGCCCCGACTTGGAGATAGGCATGGCGCATGGGCAAATGGAAGGACACAAACTGGAAGAAGCGCTCTTCAATTTTATAGAGCGTAAATATGATGTATTGTGTTGTACCAATATTGTTGAAAGCGGCGTAGATATACCGAATGCAAATACTATCATCATCAATAATGCACACCAGTTTGGCTTGAGCGATTTGCACCAATTACGTGGCCGCGTGGGTCGTAGTAATAAGAAAGCGTTCTGTTATTTACTAGCACCTCCAATGAGTACCTTGCCCGATGATAGTCGTAAACGTCTGCAAACACTGGAGCAATTCAACGAGCTGGGTAGTGGTTTCCAGATAGCGATGCGCGACCTTGATATACGTGGGGCCGGTAACCTGCTGGGTGGCGAGCAAAGCGGCTTTATTGCAGAAATAGGTTTCGAGATGTACCAGAAAATACTGGACGAAGCAATACGTGAGCTTAAGACCACCGACTTTAAAGATGTGTTCAGTGAAGAGCTGGAGCGAAAGAAAGATTTTGTAAGCGACTGCACTATAGATACAGACCTTGAGATACTGATACCCGATACATATGTAGAAAACATCACCGAGCGCCTCTCGCTATATACCCAACTAGATGATATAGATGACGATGCTGCACTGGAAACATTTTCGAAGGACTTGCAAGACCGTTTTGGGCCAATACCGCCCCAGGTAGAGCAACTATTCACTACACTCAGGTGCCGCAGAGTAGCCTGTGAGCTTGGTTTTGAAAAGCTAATACTGAAGAACGAACAAATGCGGCTATACTTTGTTAGTAACCCTGACTCGCCTTACTTTGAATCGGATACATTCAACCATATATTGAACTACATACAAACACGCACCAATAATGCACGTTTGAAACAAGTAGGTAAAAACTTTATGCTGGTAGTGGATAAAATGCGCAGCATGACTGATATCTTCAATTTTCTCCAAGGCATAGCTGCCACACTTCAGGCAGTAGAAAAGTAATTTCCTTTTAACTAGTTGTTAATGCAATCAACATCATTGCATATAAATTTCATTTTGATTTAATTTGTTGCGAACATCCATTACCACCCAGCATGGAGAAGATAAGAGTAGTAATAGCTGACGACCATCATATATTGTTGGATGGACTTAAGGCTATGTTGCAAAAGCAAAAAGATATTGATGTAGCCGGCCTTTATGCCACCGGCCAGGAGCTGTTTGATGATCTTACTAATACACAGCCTAATGTAGCACTTGTAGATATTAATATGCCTATTCTTAATGGCATTGAACTAACCGTTAAGATCAAGGAATATTACTCGCATATACATGTGATTGCCTTATCCATGCACGACGACGCACATCATATTATGGATATGATAGAAGCAGGTGTATCGGGCTACCTGTTAAAAAATGTAAATGATACTGAGCTAATGGAAGCAATACGTACCGTTAGTAAAGGGAAGTTGTATTTCTCATCGGAAGTGAGTGAAAAGATCACATCGATGGTAATAAAGCAACAAAAAAAACTTGCTGAACCCAAAGAGGCGCGGCTAACAGATAGAGAAATAGAAATACTTAAGCTAATAGCTAATGAATATAGCAATGCAAACATTGCTCAAACACTTTTCATTAGCGAACGTACTGTAGAAACCCACCGGAAGAATATGCTGCGTAAAACCAACAATAAAACTATTGTCGGACTACTTAAGTATGCTCTAGAAAAACAGATCATATAGCTATCTCTCTACGTGCTACTACGTAGATGAAAATACCTTGCGCCGCGTATTCCCTGCGTTTAGCCATGCAGATACTTTTGTGGTTGAAAGGGCGTTAATCCCCCTTATTGTTCATCAACCTAAAAAATATTAATATGAAAAAGCTGATACTAGCAATAGTGCCTGTTATTATAACAGCAGCACTTACCTCTTGTTCAAAAACAGAAACGCCTGAAGTTCCTAATCCTGTTGACACTACTACTAAGCCAACTTCAGCAGCCCCAACACCCTTTACACCTACAGTGGCCGATGTTAACGGATCTATGGCTGCTGTACAAATGAGCTACAAAATGGAACAAATGGGCATCTCTGTTGATGTAGATTATGAAACTGCCGTGGCAACATTTTACAATGGCAGTACTATGGTAGATGCCGGTACGGTTTCGGTAAATAGTATTAACCTGGAAAAGCAAACCAACAATTCATATTTAAAAATGGCTACCACAGGGCTTACGGTTGCTGATCTTAAATATTCATCAGGTGTAGATTGGTCAGTATCGGGTGGCGTTAATGGTGTGCCTGCCATCAGTTATAAGCACGGAACCAATTTTCCTTCTTATACAGGTAATGTACCTGATGCTTTAACAAAAGCAAATGGACTTAGTTTCAGTTTTACAAGTTCTAATACTAAGAATGCCGACTCTGTTTATGTATTTATAGCTGCACCTAATGGTAAAACATTCCTGCGTGGATATGCGCCTAATGCAGGTTCAGTAACTATATCGGCAAGCGACCTGAGCGGGCTACCAACAGTATCTGACAAAACAGCTTATCTGGAAGTGCTGCCTGTAAAATTTGCTGTTGAAACGTTTTCGGGTAAAAGGTTTGTATTTATTAAAGAACAAGCTATCGTTCGCAATATAAATATCAATTAGTTGGATAAGTATTGCACAGGCATGCAATAAAAATTTCATGTAGGTGGTGGATAAATAAGGTGGCGAAACTTCTGTTTTGCCGCCTGCCTTATTAACAAAAAGAGCCGCAATCGCGGCTCTTTTTAGTTCCATTAAAGTTTTATCAAGTCGTCGGTTTTGCGATCGTAAAACAAATATTGTGTTATGGGGGCGTTATTATCTACTACGATTTTCACTTTCACTTTATATTTCCAATACCATTTCCACACCAGGGAATTGAAGAAAGAACCTTTGGTAAGAAAGGCATTCATGATAGGATGTACATGTAATGCAAGCGACCTATGGCCCTGATCAATCAAATATTTCAGGTCTTTCTCAATATCATCGGCAAGAAGTATTGAAGGGCCAATTTTGCCTGTGCCTTTACAAGTGGGGCAAACTTCAGATGTTGAGATATTCAATTCGGGGCGTAGCCTTTGGCGTGTTATCTGCATCAACCCGAACTTGGAAATAGGCAATATAGTATGCCGTGCCCTATCTCCGGCCATGTACTTTTCCATAGCATCAAGCAACTGCTTCTTATTATCGGGCAGTTTCATGTCTATGAAATCGATAATTATGATTCCGCCAAGATCGCGCAAGCGCATTTGCCGGGCTATTTCCTGTGCAGCCTCCAGGTTGGTGGCTAATGCATTTTGTTCCTGTCCCGCATCGGCGCTGCGGGTACCACTATTTACATCTATTACATGCAGGGCCTCTGTATGCTCAATAATAAGGTAAGAGCCACTGGATAAATTAACCGTTTTCCCAAAGGAAGATTTTACTTGCTTACTAACACCATAAGCATCAAAAATTGCCTGGCCATTATTATGATAGGTAACTATTTCTTCCTTTTCAGGCGCTATACGCGAAACATATTCTTTTGTTTCACTCATCAGCCGTTTATCATTCACTACGATCTTCTGGAAACTCTCGCTAAGAAGATCGCGTAAAATTGATGTTGTTTTATCCTGCTCACCTAAAATAAGCTGGGGGGCTTTTGCGTTTTTCAGGTTTTTCTGAATGTTCTCCCACATCTTTACAAGCTCCATCATATCTGTATGAAGCTCAGCTGTATTTTTACCTTCAGCAGCTGTGCGAACAATTACGCCAAAATTTTTCGGTTTAATGGCTTCAACCACCCGTTGCAGCCTTTTGCGCTCATCGGCAGAATGTATTTTCCGCGATATTGCAATGACATCGTTAAAAGGCGTAAATACAAGAAAACGCCCCGGCAGGGATATTTCACAGCTAAGCCTGGGGCCTTTAGCTGATATGGGTTCTTTTAAAACCTGAACAAGCACTTCGGGCTTTTGGCTGATGACATCAGTTATCTTACCGGTTTTTACAATTTCTTTTTCGTTTTGAAATTTTGCAAAATCTCCGGCGTTGCCTTCAATAGATTGTTTGGTAAATTTTAGTAAAGAACGGAAATAAGGGCTTAGGTCGGTATAATGTAAAAAGGCATCTTTTTCATATCCAACATCAACAAATGCTGCATTAAGACCGGGCATTAACTTTTTAACTTTGCCAAGGTACAGATCTCCTACAGCAAAATTATCCTGTCCCCGCTCGTAATGTAGCTCTACAAGCTTTTTATCTTCAAGCAAGGCTATTTCCACACCTTCGCCCGAAGAATTGATAATAAGTTCTTTATTCATGCTACCTCATTTATCCAATCCTGCTCTGTATTTACTACACAATACTGCACGCACTATAGGTAAGCAATATTGCTTTATTGATAGTAATAAGTGGATTAGTGACTGCAAAAACAAAATATCACACCCTATACAACTTGGTAAAGGGTGTGACTATGCTTTTACAAGAAGATCGGAAAAACAGAGCAGGCTGAACCGGCTTATCTAATTATTTCTTCTTATGACGGTTCTTTCTCAAACGCTTTTTACGTTTGTGGGTAGCAATTTTATGACGTTTACGTTTCTTACCACAAGGCATAACACAAATTATTTATTAGTTATTTAAATGATTTTATATAGTTATCTATATCGTTGCTAAATTCCGGCTTGTTCACAATCCTCTTACACTCTTCAAAAAGCTCTATAGCTTTATCTTTATTTCCTTTTCCTTTATACGATTCGGCCAAAAAATACAAAGCTTCTGTATTCTTAGGCTCTTGTTTTAAAACTGTTTCGAAACGTTGTATGGCTTTATCATACTGCCCCGATTGTACCGATAAGCGACCCAACATTAAATTGGCAGGTATATTATCAGGCTTTTCGCGGGTAATGCCTAACAGCATTTGTACACCCTGCATTGTTTCTCCAACCCCTTCAATGTATGTTGCTGCTAGTGCAAGTTTTGTAGTATCATTATCTGGGTTTAACTCCAGCGACTGTTGAAAACAAGATATTGCCTGCTCTGCTTCCCACATCCTGACACTCTCCGCATGGGTATCATGTATCAGGTCCAGAAAGAATTGGCCTGCAAAATTGAGCTTTTTTTCTGAATTCTCCAATTTTGCTGCTTGTGCATGGTAATATGCAGCTACAGGTAGTTGTTTATGCTGTATCCAGGATTTTGCAAGTTCAGTAAAAATAGGCGCCATTTTACTGGAATCCTGTATTGAAGATAGTTGATCTTCAATTGCTTTTATCTCTGTAACTGCATGTGCAGGTAGTTGTGTACGGGCAGCATTTATAATAGAATCTGTAGATGCTGCAGTTGCATGATGCTGTTGTGCGCCCTCCTGCATGGGGCGGTTGGCTGTACCTTGTTCACCAGCTTTCGGTGGCCTGGTATTGCCAAGGAAATATAAGGCACCTATAATAGCTATAGCTACAAGTAGATATATAATATGAACTTTGCGCAAAAAACTAAATTTCTGCGCAAAGTTATAGCAAAACGCGGTTCGTGGCGCGCTTAATTATCTTGATTTACCAGATCACTCTCAGTATGTTCCACCAAATCGTGTTTGGATTCCTTTACAGCCTGTACAAATTCTTTAGCAGGTTTAAAGGCAGGAATGAAATGTTCGGGAATTTCAACAGCAACATTCTTTTTTATGTTACGTCCTATTTTAGCAGCTCTTTTTTTCAGTATAAAGCTGCCGAAGCCCCGTACATATACCGGTTCACCCTCTATTAATGAAGTTTTCACTTCTTTGAAAAATGCTTCAAGGGCAACCAGAATATCCACTTTAGGAATACCTGTTTTCTCTGCAATGCTTGTTACTACATCCGCTTTTCTCATAAAAGTTGGATTTTTAAAGTGTTTATATTCTCTTATCTATCTAGGAGGTATAAAAATACATAAATCGTATGATAAAATTACTAGATTATTAACATATTATACTTATAGGACGCTTATATATGTTGCTTAAGTTTAAATGGTAACATTTGAAAATAATAACATGTTACATCCCAATGAACTATAGATTGTCAATAATATCAATCTACTATAAAAAAATCAGACCATAGCCTGATATTTAACATTATAACTCGCCAAGCGCTAGAGTTTGGCGAAAATTCCACAAACCTGCTTTTCATATGCTACTTTTGCGTGCAAATATTTACACAATGGTAAATTCCGTTACCAAGCGCAGAAAATGGGTAGCTTATTGGTTACTGACGGGTGTTTTGATGATAGTGATACAAGTGTTACTTGGCGGTGTTACCCGGCTTACAGGTTCCGGTTTATCAATAACAGAATGGAAGCCAATAATGGGAGCTTTACCCCCTATGAACGATGTGGAATGGAATAAAGCTTTTGATGGGTACAAGCAAATTGCCCAGTATAAATACATGAATAGCCATTTTGAATTAGGTGATTTCAAGTTCATTTTTTTCTGGGAATGGCTTCATCGTTTATGGGCCAGGCTGCTGGGGGTGGTTTTCGTGATAGGGTTCGTGTATTTCCTCGTAAAAAAGTACTTCGATAAAGAAATGATAATGCCATTGGTTATACTTTTTTTGCTTGGAGCTGCACAAGGATTAATAGGGTGGATAATGGTGGCGAGTGGGTTAAATGATGAAAACCTGTATGTAAATCATATTAAACTGGCCCTCCATTTCATTGCAGCATTAGTATTGCTATGCTATACATTGTGGTTTGCATTAAAACTTTTAGTATCAAAAGAGCACCTGGCACACAGTACCCGTTTACACAATTTCACAATAATAGTTATTGTGGTTTTGGGGGTCCAACTTGTATATGGGGCATTTATGGCAGGGTTGAAAGCAGCAATGGCAGCTGCCACATGGCCTACAATAAATGGCATGTGGATACCTGATAGTTTAATGATGCAAAGCTTCATTAACCACCCTATCAATGTTCATTTTATGCACAGGCAACTGGCATATTTGCTGGCAACATTAATAGTATTTTGGTATGGCGCGGCAACTAAACGTGCAAAAGAAGGGAACAACCCATTGTTGGGTAAAATAAAGCAATGGCCTTTTGTATTGGTTTTGTTTCAGGTAGTATTAGGTATTGTGACAGTAATAAGCGCTCCAAAAACGGTGTTTGGGAAATTTGGGCAGTTTGAAATCTTAGCAGAACTACATCAGTTGGTAGCTATGTTTCTGCTAATGTCGCTGGTAGTTTGTTTATATGTTATACGAAAAGGGAAGCAGGCTTATAATAATTAACGACATTGCGGAGACGATTGTGCAGTAAAATAGTCGTAAATTAAATTAATGTTCCGCCGACACAATGAGATTCTACATAGCGTGTATCGTTTTCTTCCGGTACAGTTATTTTTCCTGCACTTTCGTAAATACCAGTTTCTGCTCATATTCTGGGCAGTGCTTGTGTTAACGCTAACAGGAAATTTTGCTGCCACTTTTGGAGCATCTACACTTTTCCTTGTGCCGGAATATGCAGGTACAACCAATTTTCTAAGTATGTTTTTGCTGGGGTGTGCGATGGGTATTTTTATAATGGCATGGCACATTACCACATTTATCATACACAGCCACCGTGTACCATTTATGGGGGCTACACGCCATGCCTTTTTAAAGTATTGTATCAATAACTCTTTACTGCCGCTTTTCTTCCTTATATTCTATTCTATACTCAGTATACGCTTTCAGTGGCTTAATGAACAGGCAAGTATTCAAAGGATCATTATCATACAACTAGGTTTTTATCTAGGTTTCCTGGTGGTGATACTCATATCATTTCTTTATTTTTTTCGCGTAGGTAAAGATCTTCTGAAGATCGTGCTTTCGCGCATCACCAATCCTGCAATAATACGCGAGATAATACCTTTTGACAGCCTTGATTATGATATAGACATCATCAGGGCTGAAACTTTTCTTACAGGCAGGTTGAAAATAAAGACTTGTACAGAACTGTATTCTTACCATCCCAGGTTGCTAAAAACTGTACTGCGCAGGCATCATCGCAATGCGATAACAGCAACCATTTTTTCAATTCTGTTGCTAATAATTTCGGGCTGGTTTATAGAGAACCCTATGCTTAGGCTGCCAGCCGGCGCAGGTTTTCTTATCCTGTTCTCTATAATAATGAGTATTACCGGCGCAGTAAAATACTTATTACGTAGCTGGGAGGTACTTGGGTGGATTGTTATCATTGCCATAATCGGGTTACTTGTAAACCGGCAGGTATTTGATTTGCGCAGTAAAGCATACGGTATGAATTATACCAGCAAGCATGAACCCGCATACGATTACGAACATCTGAAGAATATTTTTACACCTGCACGCTTCAACAATGATAAGCAGCTTGAAGAGCAGAGGCTGGAAAGATGGAAGCAACTACAAATGGTAGATAGCACAGGCAAGCCCCCCGTAGTAATTATTGGGGTAAGTGGCGGTGGTAGTAGGGCAGCCTACTGGACCTTTCGTTGTCTTCAATATATAGATAGTGTTACTAGTGGGAGGCTATCCCAAAGTACTGTATTACTTACAGGTGCGTCGGGAGGTATGATAGGTGCGTCTTATTGGCGGGAGCTATATAAAGAGCATGCTGAAGGTAAGTTAAGCAATAGATACGACCGGCGATATCAGGAAAATGTGGGTAAGGATATTTTAAACGCTATCATTTTTTCATTTGCCAGTGTCGACATTGTATCGCCGTTTAGTAAAGTTAAAGTAGGCAACTACTATTACAATAAAGATCGGGGCTATGCTATGGAGCAAGAACTGATATATAACACCGAAGGTGCATTAGGCAAAAGAATAAGAGATTATAAGGCAGCGGAATCGGCGGGGAGCATACCGGCTATGATACTTAACAGTACTATTATAAATGATGGGCGCAGACTGATGATAAGTGCTTTGCCACTGGGGTATCTAACACAACCAACATATGCATTGCACGATAGTATACATTTACCTCCAATAGATGCAGTAGATTATGGTGCTTTTTTTCACGGTCAGGATCCGTATAATTTAAGACTTGCAACTGCGCTTCGTATAAATGCTACTTTCCCCTACATACTTCCGGTTGTAAAACTGCCTGGTACTCCCGCAGTAAATGTAATGGATGCCGGCTTTAGGGATAATTTTGGTACCGAGGTGGCGAGCAGATATATGTTTGTGCTTCGCGATTGGTTAAAAGAAAATGCCGGTAAAGTAATTTATCTGGAAATAAGAGATACCAGAGAACATGAAGTATTCCCATCAAGCAACATGAATACGTTAGGGAAAATGCTTTTGAACCCTGTGTTTGTGATACAAGAAAAATGGGAGCCTTTCCAATCGTATTATCATGGGTATATTAAAGATTATGCCCCCCATTTTTTAGAAGATAAATTGGAAGTGATAACCATGCAGTATATGCCGGAAGAAAATGAAAAGGCAGCGGCATTAAACTTTCACCTTACGGCAAAAGAGAAAAACGGTATTCTTACATCCATATACCAACCCGAAAACCAATACGCAGTAAAAAGAATGATACAATTGCTGGATACGTTGCAATAGTTACTTTTACACTGCAATGAAAGTAACAGGTTTCAGTTTTATACGAAATGCTATTAAATACGATTATCCGATAGTAGAAGCGATACGCTCGATACTGCCCCTGTGCGATGATTTTGTAGTGGCAGTGGGCAAGTCGGAAGATGCCACGATGGAATTGATACAAAGTATTGCTCCGGATAAAATAAGAATAATAGAAACTGAATGGGATGATAGCTTACGCACAGGTGGCCGTGTACTGGCAGAGGAAACAGATAAGGCATTTCAGGCAATAGGTAGCGACACTGACTGGTGCTTTTACATACAAGGGGATGAAATAGTACACGAGCAATATCATAATGCCATACGTGAAGGGATGCTGAGGTGGAATAATGATACACGAGTAGATGGATTGTTATTTAAGTACCTGCACTTCTATGGTTCTTATGACTATGTAGGTACTTCATCTAAATGGTATCCCAACGAAATACGTATAATACGCAATAATAAAAGTTTCTATTCCTATAGAGATGCACAAGGATTTAGAAAAGGTGAAAATGAAAAGCTAAATGTGAAAGCCATTGATGCATATATATATCACTATGGCTGGGTAAAGGAGCCTGCAGCTATGCAACGTAAGCAGGAGGAATTCAATAAACTATGGCATGATGATGATTGGGTCGAAAAGAATATAAGAAAAGCGGATGCCTTTGATTATGCAGCCCATATAGATGCGTTGGAACTATTTAAAGGAACACATCCCAAAGTTATACAGCAACGTATTATGCAGAAGAACTGGAAGTTCGACTATGATGTAACATTCAACAACATTCCACTAAAGGAAAAAATAAAAAGCCTGGTAGCAAAAACTACCGGGCTCGACTTTAGTTATAAGAATTACAAGCTTATTTAAAACACACCGATAATTGTTTCAACCTCTTGCGATAGCAAATTTTCGGCAGCAATAAGATCATAGTGCAACACACGGTCTGTGCCCATAAAGCCTGCTTCTTTTCTAAGTGCTCTCCATATTTTTTCCAAAGGTTCGGAAGTCTTCAATGGCCTGCGCATATCTATGGCTTGTGCTGCTGTCAGCAATTCAATAGCCAACACACGTTGTACGTTCAATATTACCTTACGCAATTTGGTTGCTGCATTGGCCCCCATACTTACATGGTCTTCCTGCCCGTTGCTGCTTACAATACTATCAACAGAGGCCGGAGTACACAATTGTTTGTTTTGGCTAACAATGGCAGCTGCAGTGTATTGCGCAATCATGAAACCGCTATTCAAGCCCGCATCGGGAGCCAGGAATGGGGCCAACCCACGCTGGCCGCTTACCAGTAGATAAGTGCGGCGTTCAGAAATATTGGCTAATTCTGCCATTGCAATAGCCAGGAAATCCAAATGCAAAGCCATCGGTTGACCATGGAAATTGCCACCGCTCATTATTGCATCTTCATCATGAAACACTATCGGGTTATCTGTAACAGAATTGATTTCCGTTTCAAATACTTTGGTTACGGTATCTATAACATCCTTAGTGGCGCCATGTACCTGTGGCATACAACGGAAAGAATAGGGGTCTTGCACCTGTTCTTTCTTTACCTCTTGTATTGCACTACCTTGCAACAGTTGCAGTATCCTTTGTGCAGTATCTATTTGCCCTTTGTGGGGGCGAACACGGTGTATAGGATGTTTGAATGGCTCGTCCTTAGCCATAAAACCATCAGCAGAAAGAGCGCCAATAACATCGGCCCAAACCGAAAGGCGTTTTGCTGCCATCAGGCTCCAGGTGCCGTAGCTACTCATGAACTGTGTACCATTCAGCAATGCCAACCCTTCTTTTGCTGATAATGGCATTGGCTCTAAACCAGTTTCTTTCAATACTTCTGCTGCAGGGCGTTTCACGCCTTTGTAGCGTACTTCACCTTTGCCAAATATAGGTAGTGTAAGATGTGCAAGTGGTGCCAAGTCGCCCGAAGCACCCAATGAACCTAATTCGAATACTACCGGATGAATGCCCAAGTTGTAAAAATCAACCAGGCGCTGTACTATCTCTTTGCGCACGCCGCTATAGCCCTGGCTAAGCCCATGCACTTTCAGCAATAGCATAAGGCGCACAATTTCTTCCGGCACTTCATCTCCCATGCCGCAGGCATGTGAGCACACCAGGTTTTCCTGCAATTGTGCCAGCTCATCGTCAGCCACGCGTACGTTGCATAAAGATCCGAAGCCGGTATTGATACCATAATAGGTCTTTCCGCCTTTTAATATCTCATCGAGATAAGAGCGGTTAGTAACAATCCTGTTAATAGCTGCATCCGATAGGCTGATCTGGCTGGTATGGAAGTCTTTTAATGTATCGATAGATATATGCTCAGGTAGTTGCATGCTGCTTGTATTAATGGCAGCAAATGTACTTAAACCTATCTATTCGGTAAAAGGGAGGGGTTATTTTGCTTTTTCGATAATAGCCGCCAGATCGGCCTCTATACTTTTCTGTACGGTCTCAACAACGCGGCCTATCTCTTTACCATCTTTCAACAAGATAATGGTAGGTACGAACTTGATATTGTATTCCTCATGCTCGTTGTGTTTAGCCTGTTTGTTACGGTCAACGCCTACCAGCTTGATATCTGCTGTTGGGTAGTCGGCTTCGTTGAGGGTTTTGTAGAGCTTAGGCACAAGGTTCTGAGAGTCTTCACACCAGGTACCTAGTGCTACTACCATTTTGTAGGCTGGTAGATTTGCTTTAAGGAAAGCAAGGTCTTTTTCGTTAGGCTTGTAGCTGTTTAGGCCATTATCGAACCAATTAAAGCTCGCCTCTTTATGTAAATCGTCAAGAGTAAATTGGCCTTTGTATACCACTGAACGATTTTCTGCATCTTTCGATATATCAAAGTCGGATTGGGCCATTGAGTTCAAGCTTATCATCATTGCTGCAATCGTTATTATTATTTTCATGTTCCTATCC
>JAEZIL010000145.1 GCA_023436685.1 Bacteroidota bacterium
CGATAATTGCGCGTACACCCAGGTGGCGGGGCTCCATAGCGGCATGCTCGCGAGAGCTACCTTCACCATAGTTCTCATCGCCTATTACCACACTGCCTATTTTGTTGGCTTTATAGTCGCGCTGAACGGCAGGTACTTCTCCATATTCACCTGTAAGGGCGTTCTTTACTTTATTAGTATCCATATTGAAGGCGTTTATTGCGCCTATCAGCATGTTGTTAGATATGTTATCAAGGTGTCCGCGGAACTTCAACCAAGGGCCGGCCATAGATATATGGTCGGTAGTACATTTGCCAAATGCCTTGATAAGTAGTTTCAGGCCATGAAGATCTGTGCCTTCCCAAGGTGTAAATGGTTCCAGCAATTGCAAGCGGTTGCTTTCAGGGCTCACTTTTACTTCAACTTTACTACCATCAACGGCAGGAGCCTGGTAGCCGGCATCTTTTACCGAGAAACCTTGCGGTGGTAATTCATAACCTTTGGGTTCATCCAGCATTACCTGTTCACCTTTATCATTGGTCAGTTTATCTTTTAACGGGTTGAAGCTTAGTTTACCTGCTATAGCATATGCAGTAACAATTTCGGGCGATGCTACGAACGCGTGTGTTGAAGCAAGTCCGTCGTTACGCTTTGCAAAGTTGCGATTGAAAGAAGTGACAATGGTATTTTTACGGTTAGGATCGTCGATATGGCGAGACCACTGACCGATACAAGGGCCGCAGGCATTAGCCAGCACGACACCACCCATTTTATCGAAAGTTTTCAGGAAGCCATCGCGGTCAATTGTATAGCGCACCATTTCCGAACCCGGAGTGATAGTGAATTCACTTTTTGCAACCAGTCCTTTCTTCATGGCATCTTCGGCAATAAATGCAGAGCGGCTTATATCTTCGTAAGAAGAGTTGGTGCAGGAGCCTATCAGGGCTACTTCTACATCATCGGGCCAGCCATGTTGTTTTACAGCTTCAGCCATTTGGCTGATAGGTGTAGCCAGATCGGGCGTGAATGGGCCATTTACATATGGTTCCAGCTCATCCAGGTTTATTTCTATCAGTTGATCGTAGAATATTTCGGGGTTGTCATACACTTCTTTATCTGAACGAAGGTCAGCAGCAACACCGTCAGCCAGTTTTGCTATATCCTCACGGTTAGTACCTTTCAGGTAGTCGGCCATTTTAGCATCGTATGCAAATAGTGAGCAGGTTGCACCTATTTCAGCACCCATGTTGCAAATGGTTGCTTTACCGGTAGCGCTCAGGCTTTCAGCACCTTCACCAAAATATTCAACTATAGCGCCGGTACCACCTTTTACAGTAAGGATACCTGCCACTTTCAGTATAATGTCTTTTGCCGATGTCCAGCCATTCATTCTGCCGGTTAGCTTTACGCCTATCAGTTTAGGCATTTTAAGCTCCCATGCCAGGCCCGCCATCACGTCAACCGCATCGGCTCCGCCTACACCTATAGCTATCATACCAAGGCCACCGGCGTTTGGTGTATGGCTATCGGTACCTATCATCATACCACCCGGGAAAGCGTAATTTTCAAGCACTACCTGGTGAATGATACCTGCACCCGGCTTCCAGAAGCCAATACCGTATTTGTCGGATATAGATGCAAGGAAGTCATATACCTCTTTGTTCACTTCGTTGGCCGTGGCCAAATCTTGCACAGCTCCTGTTTTAGCCTGTATCAGGTGGTCGCAGTGTACCGAACTGGGAACAGCTACTTTAGCACGGCCACAGGTCATAAACTGCAGCAGCGCCATTTGGGCTGTAGCATCCTGCATGGCTACACGGTCGGGGGCAAAGTTCACATAGTCTCTGCCACGCTCATATGCACGGGTAGCCGTATCGAAAGAGTGGGAGTATAATATTTTTTCAGCCTGTGTAAGGGGGCGGCCAACCAGTTGGCGGGCTGCAGCTACCTTTTCGGGAAGTTCCTGATAAACCTTTTGTACAAGATCAAGATCAAATGCCATGAAGGGAAATTTGAATAGTTATAATTATAAAAGCGATGCGAAATTACCAAAAATGTAAATGAAAAGGAAATGAAAACGGTATAATGGCCGCTGATTTTTGCTATACATCCTTTTTACTTGCATTATTTTTATATCTGTTGTTAAGTTTTGCTAAGTTTTCTGTCATAAAAAATTTTTTTTCACGGTTGCAAACCTGCATAAATGCCTTAGAGACAGGTGTTTGAGCTGCGAAATGACGCATATGGTATTTGATAGTACTTAGCAAGCCAAACAATACTGAAACAGCAAATTGATTGAATCGTTGTACAATCGCGCAACAACTAGTCATCATGTCAAAATTACAATTTTATTATTGCTTTTAAAATTAAATGTGGTTGTTTATAGACGCTAAAGTTTTGTTAGCGCCGCAATTGAAACGCATTAATAGATATCTTGCTCCACATTCCTTTAAGTTGTGCCACGCTATCTGTTAACCCTACTGATATTAAGCATATGTTATATGCAGTCTTATGCCCAGCAAGGCAAAATAACCGATGAACATAATGCAGCAATTGAATTAGCTACACTGGTATGGCAATCGCTGCCCGATAGTGCTGTATTGAAAACAGATGTGGCCGATAGTAACGGTGAATTTACAGTAGCTGACGTGCCATACCCTGCTTTGTTTACGGTAATGTCGCCAGGCTATATTACTTACAGGGCTGTTGTTAATAACAGCAAGCAATACAATATAGAACTGAGCAGGGACAGACATTTACTTAGTGGTGTAACGGTAAGCACTAACAAGCGGATGATAGAACGTAAGGCTGACCGTACTGTTTTTAATGTAGAGAACAGTGTGGCAAGTGTAGGCAGCGACGCCTATGAAGTATTGAAACGCGCGCCGGGGGTGATGGTGACGGGCAACAGCAATGTTTCTATAGCCGGAAAAAGCACAGTGAGCGTAATGATAAACGATAAGTTGGTACAACTGTCGGGCGAAGAGCTGGAGGGGTTGTTAAGGTCAATACCATCGGCAAACCTCAGCAAGATAGAAGTGATAACAGCGCCGCCTGCAAAATATGATGCGCAGGGCAATACAGGTATTATCAATATAGTAACAAAGAAGGCACTTAACAATGGCTTTAACGGCAGTATAACGGCCACTATCCAACAAAGGAAACGAGGTTCGCATTTATATTCGGGCAATTTTAACTATCGCAATGGCAAGCTAAATATATATGGCAATGGCAATGTAAATAGCTTCCAGTTCACATCGCAACAGGAAACCATTACCTTCTATGAAACACAAAAACAGGAGCAATTTCTGTTGCAATACAACGATCCGGTTTTTAGCATGTTACAACTAGGTGCCGACTATAGCCTTACTAATAGCTCCATAATAGGTATTCAATTAGTAAGGGGGTACGGTAACAGGGACATGCTGCAAGACTACAACATAGATGTAGTACGCACACCCCAACAAGTAATAGACTCAGCCATACGCACTATAGCCTATACCTCTGAGCTAAGCTGGCGGCAAACAGCCAACCTGAACTATGAATGGAAAATAGACACTGTTGGCAAGAAACTGAACATTGATGGCGATTACTTTTACAGAGTAAGCGACAGGGGACGAAACTTTGAAACTGAGAACAGGTATGCTGATGGCAGCCTTACAGGGGTGCGCCATAACGACCGTACTGAGGGATTGCAAACCACAGGTATCCGGTCGCTCAAAGCTGATCTCGTACTTCCAAATAAGTGGTTTAGCCTTAGCCTTGGCGGTAAAATATCGTCCATTCATAATATAAGCAACAATGTTTT
>JAEZIL010000199.1 GCA_023436685.1 Bacteroidota bacterium
TATTCATAGAAATACACATTAAAATCAGTCCTGTCCAGCCAACGTTGCCCTAATATGCCAAATAAGAGCTGTGATGCCCCTCCCATATGTATGGCTTGTTTGCCTAACTGCTTTGCATAACTACCCAACGGTAGCCCGTAAGCACCAGCTCCAATTATAGCAATGTCAAAGTCAGTCTGTTTCATTTTCTGGCACATACTGTTGTACGCATCGAACCATGACTTAAACCCTTCGCGATCACCGCCTAAAGATTGTACGGCTTTTATAGTTTTTAACTCAAATAATGGAAGCATATCCTTATTCTGTTGAAAAAGATGTTCCCTATTGTGCTGATATTGATATTTAATAGACTCTTCGAATGGATGTATTACAAGAATTTTTTTGCCGGCCAATTGTCTACTCCATGGATTTTCGGGGTAATAAAATGGCTCTATCCCTACTAACTCACAATATTGAGTATCCTTATTGGTATACTTGGCGCAAATCTCTTCCTCACCTTCATTGTACCATACGCCCATTAGATCAACATTACCAATATGTTCTATCATTTCTTCACAAAACCTTATCAGGTTTTTTTCATCGTTTGGGAAAAAGCCGGAATTGCGCTTGATATTTAATACACAACCCTCATCCCACTTTACTTGCTTGCCGTTATACAAATAATAGTTGTAAATAAGAGACAGCTCTGTTGAACCTAATCTGGCCGCCAGAAAAGGTTCATTTGTTTGTAGCTTTTCTGCAATTATATCATTGCCTTGCCGCCCGGTTAACAGCTTCTTTCCGGCATATATATCCTTTATATCCGGCTTAAAAATTTTCCTAAACTTATTATACCTGTAAGTATAACCTAGTTTGTAATATACCCTATGAACAAGATCGTCTATCAAATTCATTTTCTGATATATTTTTTAATGAGGTGGTTGACCTTACGCTCAACTCTCGTCATAATATGTTTTCCATAATAAGGCGTCTTCTTCAAATATTTGAAGTATAAATGTCCAAAAGGGTCTTCAAAACCTTCCGTCCATGGTTTGCCTTGCCCTGCATAATGTATAATAACGGGATCAATCTTTTCAGGATATGTATACCGGGTAATATAATTCCATTCCTTTCCAAGCATTTTCCATTTATGTACTAATACTGCATTCAAAACATCTTGATCCCAATATTTTATTTTGTCGCGATTAGCGTCAAGATACTGTGTTAGCAGCTTACCCATATTTGCTTTTCTCCACTTTATAAGATCTATCAACAAGACACCCGCATTAAAATATTCTTCATTAGGTCTTATACCCAACAAATGTTTTGTTTCACTTTCCAATTCCGGTATGGCCGCCACTATGTTATCACCATCTATGCTGGTTTCCCAGAATGGTAATAATGAGCCGGCTATTACCATATCGCAATCCAGGTACATCACTTTTTCACAATTTTGCGGCAACAATTCCCCTATCAATAACCTGTAGTAAGTAGCTATACTGATATGCCCATCAACCTTTACATTTCCGAGGTCTGCTGCCCTCACCGTTACCATGTGAATATTAGTATTAAACTTCTTCTCCAGATTTTTAATATGATTCAAGCCTGGGAAAAAGTCGGTATGAAGCACATAAAGATTGATATGACTGTCCTTATTGTTTATAAACAAAGAAGTCAGCATTACCATACCATGCTGTATAAAGCCTTTATCAATACCAATGACAATATCGATTGTTTTCTTTTGAATTGCCATTATGCTTGGTTTATTTCTAATTGACTCTCTTCAATATATTTACAAATACCATCGGCAAACCCCCATTCGTTAAAAATATCATACATAAAAACCTCGAATGGGAGGGATTTCTCAATTCGTTGAAATACTACCTTACCACGCGGGTCTGAAAGGTTAAATTTCACATAGTATTCACCACGGTACAATCTAAGAGAGGGAATTTTAATATTTACTTCAAATGAACCCGACTTACCTTTCAAATAGTTCATTGTACCACTGGTGGAAAAGAAATTATAGGCAATAGGTTCGTTAGTATCAGATTTTATCAGTTCGTAAGACATTTCCAACGCATCCATAGGCTCAGGTATGTTTAGCCGCGCAGTAAGTAGCATTTCATAACCAAAATATTGTATACCACCTTCTTTCGAAGTAGTTAATGAAACGGAACTAATATTGGGTTTGCTTTTGTCTACGTTCCTAAATTCAGCTTCTGTATCATCATACCTGTCAAGGTATTTCCTTACAACGTCATTTGGGGTGCCTATATAACCTACGGTGCCCTGGTTCATGAGTACACATCTTGTAGTAAGAGATTTGATAGCGTTGAGATCGTGGCTTACAAACAATACAGTTCGCCCATGATTCTCACTTACATCCTTCATTTTATTCAGGCACTTCTTCTGAAACTCCAGATCACCCACTGCAAGCACCTCATCAATTATCAGTATTTCTGGTTCAAGATGGGCAGCTACAGCAAAAGCCAACCGCACGTACATACCACTACTATAGCGCTTTACAGGAGTATCGATATAACGTTCAACACCTGCAAAGTCCACAATTTCATCAAACCTTGCTTTAATTTCAGCTTTGGTCATGCCAAGTATAGCACCATTTAAAAAAACATTTTCCCTGCCAGTCAGTTCAGGATGAAAGCCTGTACCTACCTCTAACAGAGATGCTATCTTGCCCTTTAATTTAATACTGCCTTCAGTTTGTTTGGTAACTTTTGATAGTATTTTAAGCAATGTAGACTTCCCAGCTCCATTACGACCTATAATACCCAGTATTTCTCCGGCCTCAACATCAAAGTTTACATTCTTTAATGCCCATACGTAGTCGTTACTACTTTTCTTAGTACGGTCGTTAGTTTGTGCTATTTTGGCGAAAGGATCTTCTTTGCCCCGCACTTTTGCCCACCAACGGCTAATATCATGAGCCAAGGCCCCGGTGCCTACCTCGCCCAATTTATACAACTTACCAATATTTTCAACCTTTATAATTACCGACATGTATATGCAGCTTAAACCGTATCTATAAAATTCCTTTCCACTTTATTGAATATCAGTACCCCGGAAATAACAGCCAATACTGTAAACAGGAAGCTATATAGCAACAGCGGAACACTAAAATACCCTTTACCCAAAAAGCCATATTTAAATGTTTCAATTATAGCCGTCATAGGATTAGCCATGATAAGCCACCTATACTTTTCGCCGATACTTGACAATGGATAAATAACGGGCGTTGCATACATAAGAAGTTGCACACCAAAAGTGAGCAGAAAAATAAGATCGCGATATTTACTGGTAAGTGATGAAATGATCATCCCTAGCCCTAGCCCTAGCCCACCCATCATTAGTATTAACAATGGAAACAAAAGTATAGCCAGGTTGGGTACTACTGAATCTGAAATTACCAAATAGTATCCCCAAACTACTAAAAAAAGAAATAACTGAATGCCAAGCTTTACCAGGTTAGATGCTACTATTGATAATGGCATCACTAACCTTGGAAAATATACTTTGCCAAATATTGAACTATTATCCTTAAACACCGATGCAGTGCGGTTCAGGCATTCTGAGAAATAGTTCCATAATGTAACTCCTGCCAAGTAAAATAGGAACATGGGTACGCCATCAGTGGATACCCCTGCTATGCGCCCAAACACTATTGCAAACGTAATAGTGGTAAGGATAGGTTGTATAAAAAACCAAATTGGCCCCAAAATGGTTTGCTTATATGTAGCAACAAAATCGCGACGTACAAGCAACATTAGGAGGTCTCTATAGTTCCAAACCTCTCTGAGATTTACACTAAATATGCTTCGCTCAGGCTCTATAACCTCCGTCCATTTCTCTTTATCTAAATTTTCAGCCGATACTGACATGCTATACTTTGACAAATATTATCATAAATATAGTGCTTATCCCTAATTGCCGAAAGATGATCGAAATTATCTTTTCAATAGATGGGATTCATACGTTTTAAACGGATCGCCAAAATAACCGTACTTCTTCAGGAATTTTACACTATTGAAAATAATAGCAGGATTGTGAATTTTATTTTCGATGTATAAGCTATTAAATTCAGATAATTCACTCTTGTATGTTTTGGCCTGCCTTACTACAAACAGATTAATATTAGCGTATTTAGAGATAATCAAAGTATCGGTAACAATTGACACCGGTGGTGTATCGATTATTATAGTGTCGAACATCTCCTGAAGGTCATTAATTAGTTGCAGTGTGGATGGATAAGTTAGTAAGTCGCCCGGATTTGACGGGATATTACCACAGCTTACTACATACAAATTGTTATGTAAACCTGAACGTTTAATAATATTTTTCAATTCAGCATTTCCATTCAGATAGTCGCATACCCCCGGTCCGCTATCAATATTTAGTAATTCAAGCAACTTTGGTTTGCGTAAGTCAAACTCAAGAATAATGACGCGTTTAGTACTTAACGCCAGTATTAGGCCAAGGTTTATGGCTGTAAAAGTTTTACCGTCTCCGCTGTCCGAAGAAGTTACAGTTATAATCTTATTATTATTGATAAACGGTGGCAATTCGAGGTTGGTACGCATAGTTCGGAATTGCTCTGAAACTATCTTGTTAGTCACTGAATTAGTTGAATTAATAGCCACACTACCATATTTCATATCTTCCTGCTTTATATGACTCACTATGCCCAGCATAGGTATATCGGTAAGCATGACAATATCATTTTCATGTAAAATGCGCTTGTTCAATAATTCCAGCAGGAATAATATGAATATTGGAATGAGTAGGCCCAGAAAGAAAGCCAAACCATAAATATTGTTTTTTATTGGGCTTATGGGGCTACTACCTGCATAAGGTGGTATCAAAACTTTCGACTTATTCGATTCATTATATGCCGTCAGCTCATTTTCTATACCTTTTTGGTATAGATATAGATACATATTTTGAAGTACATCGTACCCACGTTTTACTTCAGTAATTTGCCTGTCAGCACCTGCCAGATTGCGTGCGTTCTGATCTGATTTCGTTTCAATTCGAGTAGTTACCTCTATATTATTATTAATCTCATCCGATATACGACTTAATACATCCAATATTCGTCGTTTAAGGGCTTCTAATTCAATTTGTGTCTGTATTAAAAATGGATTACTTCTACCCAATTCCTGAACTTGCTCCTGCGTACCCAGTTTTTGCACCAGTTCATTATATTGATGTACCAGTCCTTTCAAAATTTCATCTTCCAACCCTAATGGTACTATGATCTCGTAATCGCTATTCAACAACAAATTTCTCAAGTTGATAAGCGCTTTCCTCTTCGTATATAGTTCATCAAGTTCTTTTTGGGTATTTTTCTTTTCTGTAACAATTGTTGTAGTCTGTTGCCCCGGATCTATTACATCTACTGTTAACTTAATGCTCTCAACTGCAGAGTCGACAGCTTTAAGATTTCTCATCATATCATTTTTACGCGAGTTGATGAAATCTCTTGCACTCTGTACCGATTTATCTATATTGGCCAACTTTGTTCTGTAGTAGAATGCAATTACAGCATTTAAGAAGTCTACCCCTCTGGCAGGCAGATTATCTTTATATAACAGATCGATAACACTGGTCCTGCCATCGGCCGACACTACCTGAAAATTTCCAAGTATGCTTTGAACTGTCCGGTTTGTGTTTGTTATGATAATGGATATAGGATTGGATAAATAATTGTCACCACCTGCAAGGTCATTAAAAACAATTCTAAAAGTACCATAAGGCCGTGTTACCCAAGTATCTACCGGTACAGCAAATGTTTTTCCGTCCTCTGTTACTTTAAAATTTCCGTTCGTAGCATATTGTATGGTAAGATCCCTTCTGTCGCCTAAAAACCCAGGAGACTGAAATTGAATCTTTATAGGACAATCACCGTATAACTCTTTTTCCCTAAGCTTTACAGTAGTAAAATAAGAAATATTTAAACCAAGGGAATCAACTGCCTGTGTTACCAGATCCTCCGATCTCAATAAATTTATTTCATTATATAGATTGACCGGCTTTTTAGGGATTATATCCAGTTTATCAAGCACACCATTAGCACCGCTTACTTCTTCCGATATTAATAAGGAACTCTTAACCAAATACAGTGGCTTTGTAGCTTGCAAATACAAATATGCTGCTACCATGAAAATAAGTACAGAAAGAAGAATCCAATACCAATTTCCTAACAACGAACCAAGGTACCGTTTAAAGTTAAACGTTATTTCAGATCTAGGTGCCTGATTATTCATGTTTAAAGGTTGGTACTCCATTACTAACTATATAAAGAATATTACTAAACTATTTACTGATTTGTGATACAGCATATATACCTCCAAGTAAGCCAAGTAAACCTGAAATTACCGGTAAGTAGAATTTAACAAACTGGTTGTTGTTACCTTGTCTTACGGCCGCTGCAGCTTCTACATATACAATGTCATTCTGTTTCAACACGAAATATGGGTTTGTAAATGCATTCCGGCTGCTTAGATCTATTCGGGCGAATTTTCTTTGCCCATTCTCTTCGCGTATTACCATTACGTTGTCTCTACGCCCGGTCAAAGAGATATCACCTGCTGCAGCCAGAGCTTCCATTACATTCATACGGTGGTTGGGGGCTATAACCACACCGGGATAGCTTACTTCGCCTATTACAGTTACTTTATAGTTTAATATGCGTACTTCTACTACAGGATCTTTTATGTACTCCGACTTTAGGCGTTGGGCTATTTCAGTTTTTACCTGGCGCAATGTCATACCT
>JAEZIL010000089.1 GCA_023436685.1 Bacteroidota bacterium
GCATAATAGCAGCCAACTATATAGTTGCTTCATGTGCCGGAGGATTAGTGGTTACAGGTTTCTGTTTTATAATGGCAGCATTCAGGTAGCTTTTTGTAGGCTGCCTCTGTGGCTACCATCTTTTCCGAACTGTACCCAGCATTAGCAACACTGGTCAATACTTCATCGGCATTGGTTTTTGATGGCTTATATACAATTGTAAGCTGCTGTTTGTCGGCATTCCATTCGGCGCGTTTTACACCTTTAATGAATGCCGCTTCTTCTATGCGCTTTTTGCACATATTGCAATTACCCTCAACCTTGTAGGTTTCTGTACGGATATCTTTGTCCTGTGCGGATAAAGAAAGAGTTGAAAATATTATAGTAAGAAAAACAATTACTTGTTTCATGAAATACTTATTAATGGTTAAAAAATGCTATTAAATATTCTTATAATAGAATAGCACATTAACCATAATAAGTGAAGCTGGAGTGAAGCTTATATAAAGGTATGGATTGCCATAAACCCGGTGGTGCATTAGCCTTGTTAGCTGATATAATATCGCTGACACTGCTTACATTGTGTTGCTCAAGATAAACTGGTGAAATGGGAAGTAACGTTATTTCAAACTGAGATAATTTCAATTTGAAAACACTAACAGCATCTTGTTCTGTGGAAACTTTATATGCTAGCGTTTTATCTTCACAACAACTATCGTTCTTACCTGGTTCATCATCACATTCTGTTTCATCGCATTGGCTGCTTTTGCTGAAAAAGCTTAAAGATTCTATTTCCTGTCCGCAATAATGAGCCGTTACCATAATGCCCGATACGGCAAGCAGGTAAATGAACATAATTGGTATGACAAGAAATTTCTTCATCTGTTGCAGCAAAGTTAAGCATTGAAGCTGTTAAGTGAAACAAAAAATGATATGAGATTCTGGTGTCGATTTACATTATTTTGTGGTTATGAAGAACCCATTTAATATTGGCGACCGCAAAACTTACAGGCACATAGTAACATTGGCTGATATTGCCCGCTTTGAAAGTGGCGAGGTGCACCAGGTATATTCAACCTTTGCCCTAACGCGCGATGCAGAATGGAGTGGCCGCTTATTTGTTCTGGAAATGAAAGAAGATGATGAAGAAGGTATTGGTACCGGTATAACAACCATGCATCACTCGCCAGCCCTAATAGGCCAGGAGGTCATTTTTACAGCTACACTTACCGGAGTAACCAAGAATGAAGTGATGACTCAATATGAGGCCAAAGTTGATAACCGCCTTATAGCCAGTGGCAAACAATGGCAAAAAATACTGTCTCGCGAAAAGCTGAACCAATTATTTGACAGTCTTAAATAATTGATTATCTCTTCAATTGACTTGCAACTTCGCTTGACAGCTTTACAGCCCAAACCTCATATTCTTTGCCCGATGGATGAAGCTTATCGCCTACCAAGTAAAGTGCATTATCACCATTCTTACGAGTACTTTCGGTAATATCAATGTAATGCGCCTTACGCGATTCGGTAATCTCTTTATTGGCTTCGTTATATTCGTTAATCTCTTTGGCTATCTCTTGCCTGTCTTTACCTTCAGCAAAGGGCGTAACACCCCAATCCGGTATAGAAAGCACAAACACATTTTCAGACTTGCCACCAGCGAAGGCTATAGCCTGATCTAGCAATTGAGAAAATTCCTGCCTATAGCTATGCACGTCCCTACCTCTATACTGGTTGTTTACACCTATCAACAACGATACAAAAGAGAAAGTATCAGTAATATTATGCTCTTGTATAGCCATGGCCAGCTCGTCAGTTGTCCAGCCTGTTTTAGCTATAATAACCGGCGCAGCCACATCATAGTTTTGCTTCTTTAGCAACTCTACTGTTTGATGAGGGAAGTTGTCGGCCATTGATACTTGCTCGCCAATAGTATATGAATCTCCTAATGCCAGGTATGTATACATTGATTTATGCTTTTTAGGTGCTGCGTTCAAAGATGCCTGATTATTACTAAATAAACAATATCCTGTTAGCAGACTTACTAACAGAACGAAAACAATTATGCCAGCTCCTTTAAAGTTTATCATTTACTGAATGAAGACCGTTTTTACATTGGTAAATTCACGAATGCCAAATTCGCTTAGCTCCCGACCGTAACCGCTTTGCTTAACACCTCCAAATGGCAAACGCGGATCTGAATGTACAAATGAATTGACAAAACAGTTCCCCGCTTGCAGTTGTGTTGCAGCAATATATTCTGCTTTTTTCGTGTTTTTTGAGAAGATACCTGCACCAAGCCCGTAAATACTATCATTTGCCAACCTTACAGCGTCTTGTTCATCTTTAGCTTCTATTATGGATGCAACAGGCCCAAACAATTCTTCGTCATACGCTGGCATGCCTTTCTTTACATTAGTTAGTACAGTTGGCGGATAGAATGCACCCTCACCTTCAGGTATGTAACCACCACAAAGCAACTTTGCACCTTTATCTATGCTTTTCTGTACTTGTTCATGCAACTGGTCGCGCAGATCAATACGGGCCATAGGGCCAATTTTATTTTTTTGATCCATTGGATCGCCAAAGGTGGCAGCCTTCATTAATTCAACCATTCTTTGCTCAAATACTTTCCGCACAGTCTTAACCACTACAAAGCGCTTGGCTGCCACGCAGCTTTGCCCACTATTTACCAACCTGCCATCCACCGAAACTTTAACAGCCAATTCCATATCGGCATCATCCAGCACGATATATGCATCACTACCGCCCAGCTCCAATACCTGCTTTTTGATATGTGCTGCAGCCACCGAAGCTACCTTGCTACCTGCAGCGGTGCTTCCTGTGAATGTAATAGCCGAAATAGCTGAATTTTCTATAACTGCAGCCACTTTATCGGATGATAATAAAAGAGTCTGAAATAAGCCTTTAGGAGCGCCTGCGTTTTTTATGATTTTTTCTATCATGGTTGCGCAGCCACTTACATTCGATGCATGCTTTAACAACATCGTATTACCGGCCATCAAAGCTGGCCCCATAGCACGGAACACCTGCCAGTAAGGAAAATTCCAAGGCATAATAGCGAATACCACTCCCAACGGCTGAAAAGATATATAACTTTTTTTAGCGTCGGTCTCAACTATTTGATCGGCAAGAAAGCGCGGACCTTCTTTAGCATAGAAATCGAAAGTCTTAGCACATTTCTCTACCTCTTCCATACTTTGTTTAATGGGCTTACCCATTTCGGCGGTGGCTAGTTCAGCCAGTTTCTGCTTCTGTTTACGTAATTCGCTTGCTATTTTCTTCAGGACTGTACCGCGTTCTTTCAGCGATAGCTGTCGCCAGTGTGCCGCTGTTTTTTGTGCCAGTTTTAATGCTTTTTCAACCTTCTCTGGTGTATCTGCTATATATTCGCCTATCTGCTTACCTGTAGTGGGATTGATCGATTTAATAACGTCGGTCATGATGTTGGTTTTTATTTTAAAATTACCAACAACAATGGTATGAAAGGTTTACTATTTTTGATGCCAGGATAGATAAGTTAAACAAGTATTTAACACCGAAATATTCAAAACACTGAAATGAACGTTGATAAAATAAAATTTGGTACCGACGGATGGAGGGCGATCATCGCTTTAGATTTTACAGTATACAATGTAGCTCGCGTAGCTAAAGGACAAGCTGAATGGCTGCTAAAAAAAGATAGTAAGCCAGTAGTTGTATTGGGCCACGATTGCCGTTTTGGTGGTGAATTATTTACTGAAACTGTAGCAAAAGTGCTATGTGTGAACGGGGTGAAGGTATTGTATGCAAAAGGTTTCATTAGTACACCAATGATATCGTTAGGCGTATTGAAACTAAATGCCCAGCAAGGTGTTGTTATTACAGCATCGCATAACCCGCCATCGTACAACGGTTACAAACTAAAAGGAGCACATGGCGGCCCATCCAGCCCTGCAGATATCGCTGCCGTTGAAGCGCTGATACCTGATAATGTTGAAATACCTAAAGAAGGTTTAAGCCATTGGGAAGGCCAAGGCTTGCTGGAATACATAAACCTGGAGGATATGTATGTTGAATACCTGCAGGAAAAGTTTGACTTTGAAGCTTTGCGTAAATCGCCATTTAAACTGGCTTATGATGCTATGTTTGGTGCCGGTCAAAATGTTATGCGCAGGTTACTACCTAATGCAGTATTGATACATTGCGATGAAAACCCGGGGTTTCATGGCCAGGCACCAGAGCCCCTAGACAAAAATCTACAGGAGCTGGCTAAAACTGTGGCTACTACACCTGAAATAAAAATAGGCCTGGCTACCGATGGCGATGCTGACCGTATAGGCCTGTACGATGAGGATGGGAAGTTTGTTGATGCACACCACATCATCTTATTGCTGATTCACTACCTGCATAAATATAAAGGCATGACAGGTAAAGTGGCTATTGCGTTTTCTACAACCGACCGTGTAAAGCGCATGTGTGAAGCTTATGGCTTGCCCATAGAAATAACGCCAATCGGCTTCAAATACATCAGCGAGATAATGACCAAGGAAGATGTGCTGGTTGGTGGTGAAGAAAGTGGTGGCATTGCTGTTAAGGGGCATATACCTGAGCGGGACGGCATATATGATGGTTTGGCACTATATGAATTCATGACCCAATCGGGCAAAACACTGAAACAACTTTGCGAAGAAATATATGAAGTGGTTGGTCGCTTTGTGTACGAGCGCAATGATATGCACATTGAAAATGAAAAGAAAGAAGCGATCATTAAGAGTGCCCA
>JAEZIL010000274.1 GCA_023436685.1 Bacteroidota bacterium
GGCTTATGTTGTTCCTTATATGCTATCAAACTTTGCAGGCTGCTCTCATAATCAGACTGCTCTAAGCTGGCTATAAAACTATAGATAGCACCAGTGGAAGGCTTCTCCGGGAAAGGTATAAGAAAGGTCTTATCGGTATTGAAGCGCAATGTATCACCATAAAAATTAAATGCAACACCTTGAGCTCCAGCATTAAAGCTGTTTGCAAGTGTGTAAAACAGAAATAATATGACGAGTCTTATCTTCACTAAATTTGCCCTCTTTCTAAAGTTACGAAATGGTAACAATTATTTAATATTAAGTTTTAGGATACTGAGAGCTGGAAACCTGCTGGAATGCTGTTAAGTAGTCAATGTATGCATGCCTAGTTTAATTCTATTATTTTTGGCGCCGTGAATACTACCGACCTGAAAAAATCCCGTATTGAGATAGGCCTTTTTTATCTGTTGCTGGTAATACTAATACCACGCGACTTTATGGTTTTTGATTTTGAGTACTGGACCGAATGGGCATTGCAAGTACACAGGTACGGTGTAACCAATGTTTACGACAACCCTACCGCCAACTATCATCCACTCTACTATTATTTCCTTTGGATATACGATAAGATACAGGGAAGCGAATTTTATATAGTTGAGAATATTAATTTCATCAAGTTCTTCCCTATGTTCTTTGATATGTTGCCGGTAATAGTTCTTTGCTGCTTCAGGCAAAAGCTGATACCGGAAAACATACCATACATGTATCTGTTGCTGAACATAGCTTATTTGTTCAATAGCTGCGTATGGGGGCAAATAGATAGTATATATACCAGCCTGGCATTCCTTGCACTCATAACCGGGTTTACACGGCCTGTATTGAGTTCATTGTTGTTTGCGCTGGCACTGGCCCTTAAGCCACAGCCAATAGTATATATACCACTACTGCTGCTGGTGTGGATGTATGGCGTGCGCAATATAAAAACAGCTTTGCTGATGCTGTTGATGATAGCAGGCACTGAATTCCTGATGGCCTTACCATTTATACTTGCAGGTAAGTTTGATGGCTTATGGCATATTGTAACTACAGCTGTAGGCCGGTATCCCCAGGTATCTATCGGGGCATTCAATATCTGGTACCTTATTATGAAGGACAACCCCTACTTTACACCCGATAACCTGACCTATTTCATATTTACCTATAAGCAAGTAGGCCTGTTGCTGTTCCTTATTTCAAGCGGGCTGGTAATAGCACCTTTATTCTTTAAAACACTCCGCATGAGGCTGGCTAAAGTAGCACCGGAAAGAGAATTGATGCAGATGCTTTTATTGGTATGTGGCCTTGTAAGCTTATACTTCTTTTTCTTTAATACCCAAATGCACGAGCGTTATGCACACCCGATAATAATATTTTTCTTCTTTTACAGCGTTTTGAAGAAAGACTATAAGCTATATATATTGGCTTCGATACCTTACTTCTTAAGTCTTGATAAGCTATTCCCCAATTTTTTACCTGTGGAACATTACAAGATCATTTGGGCATCGAAGGTAATAGCTATATGGTATCTGCTTGCTACAGCTTACGGCACATACGAGTTTTTTAAGCAGTATAGTATAAAACGCGAGTGGCAATTACTGCTTGATGAGTGGAAACAAAACCGGTCAGTTGCGTGATAACTTGCCGGGAGACCTTCTTGTAACAGCCAGTATGCCATAAGTAAAAAGATACGCAAAAATACCTGCCGCAATAGCTAGCACAGTGCCGCCGAGAAAGAATGCCAATCCCTCTTGTTTTACACGGTCCAGCGTAAGTGTGTGCCAATCGAGCGACCATTCGTGATACCCTAAAACAAGTTTGCCGGTGGCCAGGCTTGCCATCCATACAAAAGGAGTGAAAGGGAATATGCTGATGTTGGCGGCTAACAGAAACAAAGCTTTGTTCATACGGAACAAAATGGATAAGGGAATACCAATAGCAAGTTGGAAGCCCCATACCGGTACTATGCCCATGAATATACCAAACCCTGCTGAAGCAGCCTTGGTATGGTTGCTTTCCTGTGGGTTTACGAACAGCATTCTCCAAAGGACTATCCAGCCCTCTTTTTTTAAAAGCAACTTAATGAAATCGCGGGGCTTTATGTAAAGCACAGCTATCAATACAAGAAAAGTATTCAGTATGCTTATTCTCGTAAAATCTTTAAGGGGGCGAAAATGAGATATCCTATCCTGGGGTTTGGGGTAATAGACCGAAACAGGCACACTGATAACAGGTATTCCCGTCCACGATGCACGAACTATGACCTCTATCTCAAATTCATATTTGCTTGTTATATATGTCTTCTTAGCAAGTTTTTGAACCGGGTATAATCTATATCCTGATTGGGTATCGGGCAAGCGGATGCCTGTATTTACCCAAAACCAAAAGTTGGAGAAACGGTTGCCAAAGCTGCTTTTCCCCGGTACATTTTCCTGGTCCATATTGCGGGCACCTATCATCAGTGCGCCTGGTATTTCGTCCAGTTGTTTCAAAAATACTTGCAAGTCTTTAGCATAATGCTGCCCATCGCTATCCATCGCTATCACATAAGTATAGCCCAGCTTTGCAGCTTCTTTTATCCCCGTGCGTAGTGCTATTCCCTTGCCTTTATTCGGTTTATAATTTACGGTATGTATTTTTGAGAATTGTTGTAGTATCTCTGCGGTATTATCTGTTGAGCCATCATTCACTACTAATATCCTGTCTGTATACGCCAGTACATCATTCAGCACCATCGCCAGCGTGCCTGCATTGTTATATGTAGGTAGCAATACACAAGCATTGTGTTTCACAAACAGGTTTTGATATGCAGGCATTGCTTCGGTCACTTCTTTAAGCTTTTTTCGCTATCCTCAATTTTATTCTTTATGGCTTCGCGTTCTGTTTCCGTAGCGACCTCATAGTTAAGCGCACGCTTGTAGTATCTTATAGCCGCACTATACCACTTGTTCTTGTAGCTGTAGTCCCCTGCTATCCGGTATGCATCGTACAAGTTAGGATTGCTAATGACCACTTCTACCGTATCTACTGCTTTATGTTGCAACAAAGCCATTTTGTTGCTACGAAACTTCAGGAAATTTTTATAAGCTTCAGTTTGCATAAAAGTATCAGCGGGTATGTTGAAGCTACTGTCTGCAACTGTTGCATCAGCTTGTAGGCCTTGTATAGCAAATACTTTACGCAAATCGTAACACACATACGTGCCCAACTGCCATGGATTAGTACTTACCCACACCCGTAAGCTGTCGGGTTGGAAGATGATGGAGTGGTGCGCTATCAATTGGTTAATGGCTTTCTCATTCCCTTCCCCAATATTAGCATCATTCAGCCCCCGGCGATCGCGAAGTATAGCAGCCATCTTCGTAGGCGTTAAAGGGTAATTTCTGCGCATTAACTGACTAAGCCTGTTATAGCGGTATACCGATGCGCTTTTATCCATCTGCTCCTTGTTCAACTCCTGGTCTTTGAATTTAAGGCTTTGATAATGGTTGGTGCATTGTATGGCATCTTTAGCGGGATCGTATACCGCTAATTCCTTAGGTGTTTTTTCAATAATGATCGCCTTATGATCGGCAGCACTACCCACCAGGAAACTTTCTGATACGAACATCTTCCGGCGTTGAGCTATTTCTATAGCTTCTTGGGCATTACTTGCATATTGCAATACCTCGCGCGCCACGAGCGATACTGGTGTGGCAGCACCAAAAGGAATATCTGAACGGGCTGCATTGATAGTAACGGTCAACCCTTTTTCATTCATACCCGATACCACACCTGTAAAGCCCCCCCATGTTACCGACATGAACTTGTAACCTTTATCCGGTTCGTAGAAGCTGATGATCTTATTTTCAGCAAACTTGTCGCCTACCCAAAAGTCGAAATTGCGTCCTATCAGCAGCGAGCCATCTGTGGTCTTAGCATCCCATGCTCCGAAAGATGTACAGCCCACCAGCATCATATTTTGCAGGGCATGGCCTATATCGTGTGCAGCATGATAATTTAATATGCGCGCATATTTCCTGCCTATCCAGCTAAAGGAGTCCGATGCTGATTCGGAGATGCCATATATCTCCCGCTTGTATTCATCGGTTACATGCGCAGGTAGGTCGCGGTTCATGAAGCCTACTATATACTTCAGGAACTTGAGGTAGCCCTGCGAGGGTATCATTTGCTTTATCTGATCGGTAAATGCAATCTCTTGTTCCACTATCAACTCGCGCGAAAGTTTACCGTTTATTACACCCATTTCATACGGCTTACCCGAAATATACATTTCATAAAGGCCATACTCATTCTTATGTATCCAATTGTTGCCTATTGTATACGTTGTGTCTCCGGCTTTTGTTCTTTGAAGGTTCAGTATACCAGTATCAGCCACTTTGGGTGGCTCTATATCTGACACACGCCATATATATATGCAGAAAATTAAAATGATAATAAGAAGGATGCCAAGGCTATAGGCCAGTACTTTCAGCAAGCCTTTCAAAAAACGCATGTGCAAAGATAACAGCTTAAGGCGATTAAGTCTGATTTTCAGTTTACATTTGGCATAGCGAACAAGCTTCAAACTATGCACATACTTTTTACTAATATAAAACAACTTTGCCAGGTAGAGACGGGTACCGAACGAAAGCCAAATGTAAAGGGCAAAGCCATGCAGATACTGCCCTCCATTGAAAATGCATGGCTTTTTGTGGAGGATGGCCTGATACACAGTTTTGGCCCCATGAGCGAGCCCCCAATGGTACAAGCAAATGACGTGATAGACCTAAGCGGAAGAATTGTGTTACCTGCCTGGTGCGATAGCCATACCCACCTTGTGTTTGCAGCCTCGCGCGAGCAGGAATTTACCGATAGGATACGTGGCCTGAGCTATGAAGAGATAGCCCGCCGCGGCGGTGGTATTTTGAATTCAGCCCAAAAATTGAGGGAGATATCGGAATCGGAACTATACGATCAAAGCCTGAAACGCCTGAATGAAGTAATAGCTCAAGGTACGGGGGCCATTGAAATAAAAAGCGGCTACGGCCTCACTACCGAAAGTGAGTTGAAAATGCTGCGCGTTATACGCAGGTTGAAGGAGAATACACAGATACCTATTAAGGCAACCTTCCTGGCGGCACATGCCTACCCTATGGAATACAAGCAAAATCATGATGCATATCTTGACCTCATCATTAACGAGATGCTACCACAAGTGGCCGATGAAGGACTGGCAGATTATATAGATGCATTTTGTGAAGAAGGTTTCTTCAGCGTAGCAGAAACAGAACGCGTATTGGAAGCAGGTGAAAAGTATGGCCTGAAAGCCAAGATACATGCTAACCAACTTCACTACTCAGGCGGTGTGCAGCTGGGGGTGAAACACAATGCAGTAAGCGTTGACCACCTGGAATGTGTTGGTGAAGCTGAAATAGAAGCATTGCGCAACAGCAATACTATACCTACCTTATTACCAGGTGCTGCTTTCTTCCTTGGCATACAATACCAGCCTGCACGCAAAATAATAGATGCTAACCTGCCGGTATGCCTGGCTACGGATTATAACCCAGGTACTTGTCCGTCGGGTAATGTGCCATTGTTACTTACACTGGCCTGTACCCAACTAAAAATGACACCAGAGGAAGCTATTAATGCTGTGACACTGAACGGCGCTGCTGCAATGGAATTGCAACATGAAATAGGTACTATAGCACCCGGCAAAAAAGCTAATCTTATCGTCACTAAACCGATACCTTCATTAGCTTATATACCATACGACTATGGCAACAACCCTGTAGATAAAATGATACTGAACGGACTGTTTGTATAAATAACCAACCATGAAAACAAATATTTTATGGACAGGACGTGAGTACTATTCTTTAGAGAACTGCCTCGTTATAAGTAATGAGGACGGACATATTATTAGTTCGTCCATTGTTGGTAGTTACCAGTCTTCATTGTATCGTGTGGAGTATACTATTGAAACCAATAGCGAATGGGGAACTAAAGATGTTGCTATACGCTTTCAACTGAACGGCGAAGTACGTACTATACAAATGCACTGCAACATAAGTGGTAACTGGATATTGAACGATGAAGCAGCACCACAGTTCAAAGACTTTTTGTATGTAGATATACCGCTAACCCCATTCACCAATACTCTACCTATCAACAACCTGAAGCTTGATATAAAAGAAGAGGCCGTTATAAAGGTCATATACATCGATCTATTGGAAGGCACCATTACACCTGTAGAGCAACTATACATCCGTAAAGATGAACGCACTTACCATTACGAGAATATCCCTAACGATTTTGAGGCAGATATTATTGTTGATGCACAGGGCTACGTAGTTGATTATCCGCAATTGTTTGAAAGGACAGCTATTGAAAAATATTAATCCTAAATAATATTTCGTCTCATTAACTCGTTATCAATTCTGATGAAACGAATCACTGGCTTAATAAATTACATACCAATTTTATGGCTTATTCCTTTTGCCGTTGCTATTGTTTATGCAACAATTAAACTAGGTCATTTACCGCAATATGGCAAAGACCCTGACCCAACCGAGATGGGTTTAGAAGCTGTAAACTTCATTGGCATTTTGTGTCTGATAGGAGCATTGGTAATTTGGCTGTTAGGGCCATTTCTGTATCTAACATATTTTATACTCAAGCAGCCGTACAATAAGACAGCTATATATGTTTACTTATTAGGCTTGCTACTTCTTTTTGTACTTAGACCCACGGGTATTTTTGATTGGTATACTGACTAATAATTAATTCGGTAATGCTTACCCGGCATTGCTTTAATCAGGTCCTGCATTTCTAGTTGCAACAGCGTTGCTGCCAGTTGCGAGTTGCTGATACCTGTGCCATATAACAGTTCATCGGCATGTACCGAGTCTTTGGTATTGAGCATATCGATGATCTTTTGTTCATCATCACTTAGTTGTATGAAGAGTTGCTTTTGCACAGGTTTTTTCTTTACACTGCTATTCCAATTCATTAGCTCAAGCAGGTCAGCAGGGCCCGTTATCATAGCAGCCGTGCTGGTACGTATCAGTTCGTTGCAGCCAGACGAGTGTTTGTCGTACACCCTGCCCGGGAAAGCTGCTACTTCTCTATTGTAGCTGGAGGCCACCCGCGCGGTTATCATTGCGCCACCTTTTATATCGCTTTCCACTACTACTGTTACATCACTAATGCCTGCCACGACCCTGTTGCGCATAGGGAAGTGTTGCCTTTCGGGTGTAGTTTGAGAGGTGTATTCGGTAAGTAACCCGCCTCTTTGCAGCATGTCTTTCGACAAGTTTTTGTTGCTGGCCGGATAAATGCGTGAGAGTCCATTTCCCATTACACCTACAGTGGGCAGGCCTGTTTGCAATGCCTGCTTGTGTGCTATTGAATCAATACCATGCGCCAGCCCACTCACTATCAACATATCGTTGTAACCCTCTAAACCTTTTATCAATTCTTCGGTAAGGCGTGTACCATACTCGGTGTTCTTCCGCGTGCCTATCACGGCTATAATCTTGGATGCATTAAGATCGGCATTACCTTGATAATATAGTATTTGTGGTGCGTCTGAACATTCCATCAACCGTTTAGGATAATTGTCATCTCCATACCATAGTACAGCTACATTATGTTTCTGTACAAATGTTAATTCTTCCTCAGCCTTTTGCATCACTTCTGCTTCATGAAACAGTTTGGCCCTTATTTCAGTTATACCATCAATCTGTTTCAGCTCTTTTGCTGTAGCTTTAAATATACCTGTAGCTGTACCAAACTTTGCCAGTAAGCTTTGCGCCCTCTTATGGCCTATATCTTTTACAAATGTTAACGCTATACGGTGTAACAGCTCTTCTTCGTTTTCAACTGGCAACATATTTGTACTTAATGTTTTTAAACTTACTATTGTATCGCTTGTCTATCTTTGAAACTGAAAATTATATAAAATGAAGAGAAATATCTTAGGAGTAGGTTTAATGATCGCAATAGCACTTACAGCCTGCGCCCAACAAAAGAAGGCTACAACAACTACTACTAATACCACTAAAGCCACTAAAACAAATACAAACCCAACAACGGCAAGTGTAACTTCTGCCAGATCGGCTGCAGGTAAAATAAGCACATTGCGCATGAGCCGTGGTGCATGCTTTGGTAAATGCCCCTCGTACACGGTAGACCTGTATAGCGATGGCCGTGTGGTATATACCAGCAAAATGTTTACTAAATATGAGGGCACATATGAAAAGAATATGGGCGCAGATAAGGTGCAGGCACTTTTCAGAGAATTTGAAAATAACCGAGCAGATACTTGTGGTAAATATAATAGCATGATACCCGATCTTCCCCCGTTGCATTATGATATCCAGTTTGAACAAAAAAAGGTAGAGATTAGAAACGCGAACTTCGGGCCAAAGTTCCTGGTAAAACTTTCGGATAAAGTAGATGAACTGGCGAAGGTAGATGACAGCTGGAAGAAAACAGCTGAGCCGGTAAAGCAATAAATAGGAATTATAATATTCAAGAAGCCTGCTTTTCGCGGGCTTTTTGAATATCTATAAGCTTGAGTACATTTGTAAGGTATAGGCGATTTTTACTTGACAGAACTGGAACAATATATAAGTCACTACTTTGAAGCCGAACAGCAAGAGCTGGCCGATATAGCATCTTCTTTTAAACCACAACAAATTCGCAAAGGTGAATTCTTGTTAAAAACGGGCCGCATATGCCATCAATTATCATTCATTAGCTCAGGCCTCATACGTATTTATGTAAATCTGGAAGATAAAGAGGTGACACAATGGGTAGCCAATACAGGCTATTTCGTTACAGATCTTGCCGCATTCATGTTTCAAACGCCGGCCCGCTGGAATATACAAGCATTAAGCGATTGTGAGTTGTATACTATAAGCCGCGCAGACTATATAAACCTTGGTAACGTAGTAGCCAACTGGCATAAGATAGAAAAGGCGTTTCTCGCCAAATGCTTCGTAACCATAGAAGACCGTGTATTCAGCCACCTGGCTATGAGCGACGAAGAGCGCTATCAACGCTTCTATTCCTTCCAGCCCGAGCTATTTAACCAGGTGCCCCTGCAATATCTTGCATCGATGCTGGGAATGACTCCCGAAACATTGAGCCGTATACGCAGAAAAGCCATTGGCTGATTTCTTGATCTGTATCAAGAGCGAGCATAAGTATGTTGCTGACCTTTGTGATAACAAAACAATAAAGCAATGAAATACTTACTGAAACTGGAAGAATTGGCGCTAATGTTAGCTTCTTTTTATTTAATGTCATTACTCAACATTCATTTTACATGGTGGCTATACCCTATTTTATTCCTTGCTCCTGATATTAGTTTCCTGTTTTATTCAGCAGGGCGTCATGTAGGAGCTATGGGATATAATTTGTTTCACCATAAGATGGTGGCTATTGCTATTGCGCTTGTGGGTTTTGTTGCCGTACAACCTTACATAGCTTTTGCCGGCCTCATGTTGCTGGCCCATTCTTCTTTCGACCGTATGATGGGCTATGGCCTTAAGTATTTTAAAGGCTTCAAGCATACCCATCTCGGCGATATGAAATGATTGTCTATTTTTATCCTATGAAACAAAAGCATGGGGTGCCGGCACTTATATCGTTTTTTATACCCGGATTGGGGCAACTTATCAAGGGCCATATATTCCGTGCGCTATTCTTCTTTGTAGTATGTGGCATTACTAGTTTCCTGCTCTGGTGGACATTCATTATACCTGCTATATTCTGGTTTTGGAATGTGTACGATGCCTACAATGGTAATTAGAATAGCGGCAACTGGTTATTCCGTATCCTTCTGAAATCTTTAGTATTCAGTTCGCGATGGGTTTGGTTAAGGCCATATTTGCGGCAGTATAATTGAAATTGCGTTTTAATAAGTTCAGCAAACTTACCATCGCCTACTATACGGTTACCCCAACGGCTATCATTCACATTACCTTCATGGCAGGCGCATATCTGGTTCCATACTTTCTCAGCACGGTCGGGGAAGGCCTTGTATAACCAATCGTGAAATATGGGGCCGATAGCACCATTAAGCCGAACCACAGTATAGCCTGCCCATTGGGCGCCTGCCTCCGATGCTGCTTTGAGCACATCGTGCATATGCATATCATTTAGCCCTGGTATAAGTGGTGCATTCATAATACCTGTAGGTATGCCGTGTTTAGATAGTGTTTCTACCACTTTTAACCTCGATTTGTAAGATGCGGTGCGCGGCTCCAGTACGCGCCTCAGGTCTTCATCGAGCGATGTAATAGATGAGAAGACACTTACTAAATTGTATTTATGTAATTCCTGCAATACGTCAAGGTCGCGAAGCACCAAGGCGTTTTTGCTAAGTATGCCCACAGGGTTACGGTACTCCAGGCATATTTCCAGCAACTTGCGGGTAATACGCATTTTGCGTTCAATAGGCTGGTAGCAATCGGTATTGCCCGATAAGGATATGACAGCAGGTTCCCATTTAGGGTTCTCGAAGAACTTCTTCAGCAATTGTGGTGCGTTCTTCTTCACTACAATCCTGCTTTCGAAATCTACCCCCGCGCTATAGCCCCAGTACTCGTGAGAGTTGCGGGCATAGCAGTAAATACAACCATGCTCGCAGCCCTGGTATGGATTGGCAGAATACATCATGCCTACATCGGGACTGGTTACTTTATTCACCAGCGTTTTGCTATCGTCAAAAATGTATTCGGTTTTGCGGTCTTCCTCTTCCCAATCGTCAATAGCTTCTACATGCTCCTGTACACATTCGCCTTTCAGAAACTTGTTCTTAGGGTTGAACTGGGCACCCCTGCCTTTCTCAAAGCGTTCGTTAGCAATTTGGTTGATCATGGCGTTATTC
>JAEZIL010000319.1 GCA_023436685.1 Bacteroidota bacterium
GTATAGTGCTGTTCAACGCTATACGGAACAAGCCATTATTAGCGGTACCTACCAATAGCGACTGGCCAAATACCGAATGCATACATAATACCTGGGCACCTGCAGGCAAGCCTGTATATGCCTTCCAGCTATCACCTTTGTCTTCGCTATAAAATATACCCCTGGCACCTGTAGAGTCTGCAGCAATGAGTGTATTGCGTAAGCTGGAAATAAAAAATTTACCACCTGCGGGCAGGCCATTGTTCTTTCTTTCTGCCCAAAACGCATTAATGTTAGGCTTAATAAAAGTACGATTGTTTACAAAATCATAAGCTGCAACAGTGCCATCGTCCAAAAGGGCAAACGATGTAATAAGTACACTGCCCTGAAGGTTTGGATCGAAAGCATTATCCACTTTCCATGTTTTAGCCTTACCATTTGAGTCGCTGTATATAACACCTTTATTCTGGTTGCCTGCCATATAAACGCGGTGTTGGGCAGGGATATCCAGTATCATCGATTGATTGAATGCGATAGGGCTAACTTCAATGCCTATTGGGTTGAACTGGAAGGTAGGATTATCCTTGTGATCCATACTCCACAAACCATTGCTTTGTACCCATATTACATTTTCGCCCGATGAAGCAATAGCACGGCCTGGCAGGCCGGGGGCATCAAATACTGTACGGAACAAATTACCATCATTAGTATTATATATCTGTCCGAAAGTATCTACAATATATAAGGAATACGGTTTAATAATGATCTGTCCGTTATCAACAACAAGTGGCTCTTTTTTACCGCAGCTTTGTATAACAAGCGCCGACAGCGCTACTAAAGCGAGTTTATAGATTGAAGAATAAGTGCCCATCTTAAATGAAAATTTCATCAAGTTTATAAAAAATAGTTAACAAATCAAAGGCATGTAAATTTGCCCCCGACTGTATAAACTGCCTGTTAAAGGTGTTTGTAAATATATAAATTATTTGTAAACTACAACAGGGGTTCGGGCAGTGTTTTTATTTGGTCCATTTTAACAGCGTAATTTATTAGCTGCAATAGGGCATTCTCATCCTTATTTACAAAATGAAATGCCATGTTATATTTAAATCTTCCATTATTAAACTCCCCGCCATACATCTCAAATCGGGCGAATATATTTTTAGTTTCGGCCAGCATAAGAGAATCTTTGGTGTTCATATCCAGCGGTTTGATACCATTAAACATGCTTTGCAGATTAATATACACGCCTATTGGGTGGTTAAGAGTAGAGCCGAGATGCTTATCTTTCTTATTATTTTTATAGCCTCCTTGCAGAAAGGAGTTCGCATCACTAACCGAACTGGCACAAACCAGGTATTTATCATTTACAACTAATGTTAATGCATTGCCGCCGGTCAATTTGTAAATATTATTGCCATTGTTTGTGAGTGCTTTGCTACTAACAGCTAATTGCAGCAAACGGTTGAAATTTTCCTTTTTACCTATTTTCAGTACATATAAATATTTGGCCTCAGGGGTATAATTTATTTTGCGAACCATACTGTCAGTGCCGGTTATATTTCTGTAACCGGCAACAGTATCCAAACTGTCCTTTTTTATTGAAATATCACTCACTACAAATGCCATATCTCCTGTTATGGCACTAAGTACTTCATCGGCAGTTAAGTTTTGCTGAGACAAAGCAAGGTTTACAAAACCAAGTAATCCCATCTTATCAAGTGTGCCTTTAAGGCCTTCAGGCGATAAGTGCCAGCTAAAAGCCATATCAGGTTGGGCCAGCGGCAGCATATCTATCAGTTCTTTACTTGCACTTTCCTTACCCATTTCTTTGGCTACATCTTTCATTTCTTCGGGCGAGTAGTACAACATGTCTCCTGTTATCTTGCCTTTTTCAAAATCAAATCCCGCAGCAAAGGCAGCATCCTTCCATAGTACATTCGATAGGTTGAGGCCCATGCCTGCAATGCCCTGGCTACCATATACACCCATTATCTCATCGTAGTTAACCCATATGGTAAGGTCGTGGCCTGCGGTTTCCAGCTTGGTAAAGCGCTTATTTTCTTTTAGTGAGTTCTCTTTTTTAATAGTGAACGCATTTTCCATTTCGGCCAATAGCTGGGTTTCATCGGCCATAGTAGGTGTAGGTGAACTTATTTCTCCTGCTAAGGTGTCTTCTATAATCTTGTTTGATGCAGTATCTTTAGTGGTACTTAAATATCGGCTCACATCATACTCGCCAGGCATTTCCAAAGTATTCATTACTATCAGCAAGTTATTTGTCCAGCCGGCATACATTCCATTAGCCAGCATGGCTTGTTTACGCTGGCCCGTTGTTTTAATGCTTGCATCCGGGAACGATTTTCTCACAAAACCATCCCATTTTGCTTCATCTTCAAGAGGTATCAGGGCAGTTACACGGTTACCATTCTGAAACCGTTTATCTGCCTTCAAATAAATATATGTAACGCTGTTCAGCTTTATTCCCATTGCTTCAGGGTCTATGCTCGCATTACCAGCCAGTTGCCGTTGTTTTAACTCATCTAATAGTTTACTGCCTGTTATGGCATTCCAGGCTATTTTTTTGCCAACTTCATCGGTATGTATGCCTAATACAACTATGGCATTTTGCGGAATGTACTTCACATTATCGGGGATACTATTGCAACTGCCTAATATAATAGTGAGGCAAACGGAAGCTAAGAGCTGTAGATGACGAAACATGTTGGATAAGATATTGATTATAAAATTATACTATGTTTTGTAAAACAATAATGCCGCACATTTGTGCGGCATTATTTATATCGTAGCTGGAAGATAAAAGTTACAGCATTAGAAAATTTAGAATGGCAAGTCATCCACACTCTCAGGCGATGGGTTATAGAAGTTACCACCTGTAGTATTATTACCGCCCATATTGCTATTGCTGTTGTTATAAGCAGGCGCAGCTTGTTGCGAAGGCATTCCGGGTGCAGCTGCTTCGATACGCCATGCATCCAGGTTAGTTATATAATTTACTTTGCCATCACGTTCCCATCTGTTGCCTTTAATATTGAAGTTAACTTTTATGCTATCGCCTTCACTAAAACGGTCTAATATTTCACATTTGTTTTGTACCAGTTGCATTTTTGCGTAGTTAGTATACACATTGCCATTTATCTCCTCGGCTAATTCCATTACAAACTCACGCTTCTTAAATCTTTCACTTACTTGCTGTGTGTCATATTTAACCAACAGTTTACCTGTTACTTCTAAGCTCATGTTATTCAGATTTTATTAATTACTTATTCTAAAAAAATACAAGTTGTAAAGATACTAAGATATGGGGTGCCTATAAATAAAAAAAGCGCCGAAAGGCACTTTTTTAAAAAGAAGGGAGGCAAATGGGGCTCGAACCCACGACCCTCAGAACCACAATCTGATGCTCTAACCTGCTGAGCTACTGCCTCCGTGTTCGTTGAACGGAGGGCAAAGGTAATAAATTTCTTTATTCCAAAAGCTGCATATGCGGGATATTTAAAAATGATCAAACGATATATAGAAATCATTTTAACAAAATATCCATAGGTAAGCTATTATATTTGCGCTCTAATTTCCATTTATGATAAAGCGCTTCGCCATGTTAGCGGCGGCAGTATTGGTGCCTTATATGTCGGTTTGGGCACAAGAAGTAGAAAAAGGTAGTACAAAAGCAAAAACGGTTGTTGAAAAACCGTCGCGCGATTTTGTTATGCTGCAGTTCACATATGATGGCTGGGTGAAGCCCGACAGCATAAAGACCACAGGTATTGGCCGCGGTTTCAACGCATATCTCTGCTACGATTTCCCCATTAAAAAGTCGCATTTTAGTTTTGCTGCGGGTATTGGTATCGGTACCTCAAATATCTACCTGAACAACCAGGAAATAAATGTAACAGATACGGCATATACACAAGCCGTATTTTTAAAAGAGACAGCAGATTATAAAAAATATAAGCTTACAACTGCATATCTGGAGGCCCCGTTTGAATTGCGCTATTTTGGTAATAAAGACAACCGTAATAGGGGATTTAAAGCGGCTATTGGTTTGAGAGCAGGTACACTAATAGGCGCTCATACAAAGGCAAAAAATAATGCTACCAAAACAATAGAGAAGCAAGGAACGAGACAATACCTTGAAACCTGGCGTGTATCTGGTACTATGCGCTTGGGTTGGGGCAATTTTTCATTATTCGGCTCATACAACTTGATGAACTTGTATAAAGAAAATTCCGGCCCTGAAATAACACCATATTCTATAGGTATTTGTCTTACCGGGTTGTAATGTCATTTAATCTAAGCCGCCTAATGGCGGCTTTTATATTTCGTATGCAGCTCCTTCTATGGTAGCCTGTACATTTGGGAATATGGCTGCAGCCTCGTTCTGGAACACCGTTATATCCCGATACCTGGAGGAATAGTGACCTAATAAAAGTTGTTTGGCTCCGGCAAGATAGGCTATGCGCCCGGCATCTGCTGCCGTGCTATGAAACCTGCTTGCAGCCCTTTCAGCATCAGCTTGCAGATAAGTGCATTCATGGTAAATAGTATCTGCCCCTTTAATGTACTGAATTATATCTTCATGATAGATAGTATCAGCACAATATGCATACTTCTTAGGGCTGGGCCCGTCTTCACTCACCCACTCATTCTTAACAATACTTCCATCTTTCCGCTCATAATCGTGCCCTTGCTTTATCTTGTCGTAATAGTAGGCAGGTATTTCGTACTCCCGGCATTTATCAGGTAAGAGTTTTCTACCTTTAGTTTTACGTTGTATAATAAAGCCGTGGCAGGCTATACGATGACTTACAGGGAAGCAACTAACAGAAAAAGACTTTTCATCTACAAGCAATTGTGCACCTTCTGGTAAAGCATAAAAATGCAAAGGATAAGATAAAACGGTATCTGCTACGGCTAGTATATCATTTATTATTTTCTCAAGCCCTGCAGGTGCATACAAGTGCAGGGGTGCCGTACGTCCCAATAGGCTCATACTGGTAATGAGACCGGGTAGGCCAAAATAATGGTCACCATGCAAGTGGCTTATAAATATATGATGCATCTTACGCCAGCGAATGTCATAACGTTGCATTTGTATTTGTGTAGCCTCACCACAATCCAATAAAATTTCTTCGCCATATACCGAAACAACTTGCGATGTTGGGTGCCGGCCAAATGCTGGTAGCGCAGAATTATTGCCTAATACGGTTACTTTCATTGTGAATGGGCATCTCTTACATTATTCCTCACCAAATAAATCCCGTTCCAAAACCTCCATGCTAATGATATCTATAGCTTCATTTTGAGTAGGGGCAATGTTGATAACGCTATCAACTTCATTATGTTTTAAAGCATTTAATACTTCGGCTTGGATACCAGTAAAAACAAGAGATTGGTTGTTGTTATAAAAATGCGCGTGCATATCAGCAAGATTTCCAAGGGCATTAATGTCAGCATCGAGGCAGTTGTGAAGATCTATAATAAAGTTTTGACTGCCGCTTTCGGTAAGCTCTTTACACTTTTGGCTTAAAGCATCTGTCAAATTAGCATCTACATGGTTTGTAATCGGCGTTAATTGTATATATGTGGGCTTGGTATCAATTTTGAATTCCATACACTAGCAGTTTTTTGGTACTGAGAAGTTTATCTTAAACCGACGCTAAAATTAACACATCTCTCCTACAATTTCTTTCGTATATTAGTAGAGAGTTCATTCGGCAAAGGCAATACAGATATAGCAAATCCCAATACTGAACAACTTGGTATATATTTACTTTTACTAAAAACAAGGATAGGATAAAATGGATTCAAATTTCTCACCCAAAGTTAAAGAGATTATTTCCTACAGCAGGGAAGAGGCCCTGCGTTTAGGCAATGATTTCATAGGAACAGAACACCTGTTGCTGGGATTGATCAGAGAAGGAGATGGATTGGCTGTTCGTGTATTACAGTCAATGCAGGTTGACCTGTTTGACCTGCGTAAAGAACTGGAAGTAGCTATCAAAGACAAAAACAATAAGCCTTTAGCTAACATAAACAGTTTACCCCTTACGAAGCAAGCAGAAAAAGTTATCCGTATTACAGTACTTGAAGCAAAAGCTTTGAAGAGTACTACTGTTGAAACGGAACATCTTATGCTTTCTATCTTAAAGAACAAGGAAAACGTTGCTACCCAAATTTTACATCAATATGATGTTGATTACGAGCGCTTTAAAAGCGAGCTAAGCATCCTTCAGGGCGATGCACCTCGTGGTGATTATGGCAGCGATCCGGGTTCTGAAGAATTTGAAGATGACGATGAACGCCGCCAGTTTCAGCAGCAGCGCCGCCAGGCAGGTAATACAAAATCTAAAACTCCGGTCCTGGATAATTTTGGCCGTGACATAACCAAACTTGCCGAAATGGGTAACTTAGACCCCATAGTTGGCCGCGAAGAAGAAATTGAACGTGTGTCACAAATCCTTTCTCGCCGTAAAAAGAACAACCCAATATTAATAGGTGAGCCCGGCGTTGGTAAAACCGCAATAGTTGAAGGTTTAGCTCTTCGTATAGTACAAAGGAAAGTTTCACGTGTTTTGTTCGATAAGCGCGTTATTAGCTTAGATCTTGCAGCATTGGTAGCAGGTACCAAATACCGTGGCCAGTTCGAAGAGAGGATGAAAGCAATAATGAACGAGCTGGAGAAGAACAAAGACGTAATTCTCTTTATAGATGAAATACATACAATAGTAGGTGCAGGTGGGGCTTCAGGCTCGCTCGATGCTTCGAACATCTTTAAGCCAGCCCTGGCCCGTGGTGATCTTCAATGCATAGGCGCATCTACGCTGGATGAATACCGCATGTATATTGAAAAAGATGGCGCACTCGACCGTCGTTTCCAAAAAGTGTTGGTAGAGCCACCTAGTGTTGATGAGACAATAATAATTCTGAATAATATTCGCTCTAAGTACGAAGACTTCCACAACGTAACCTATGACCAGGAAGCGATTGAAGCCTGCGTAAAACTAAGTGACCGCTATATGACCGACCGCCTGCTGCCTGACAAGGCAATAGATGTAATGGACGAAGTGGGTGCACGGGTACACTTAAAGAATATCAATGTTCCGCAAAGCGTGCTTGACCTGGAGAAGAAAATAGAAGAAATAAAGCAGGAGAAAAATAAGGTAGTAAAAAGCCAGCGTTTTGAAGAGGCAGCAGCACTACGCGACAAAGAGAAACGCTTGGGTGAAGAACTGGAAAAGGCGAAATCGGACTGGGAGGAGGAGAGTAAGCACAAGCGCTATCCTATTAACGAGGAGCATATAGCTGAAGTGATAAGCATGATGACCGGCATACCTGTTATGCGTATGGTGGAAGCTGAGAGTGCTAAGCTACGCCGCATGGGCGATGACCTGAAAGGTGCGGTAGTGGGCCAGGATGAAGCGATATTGAAAATTGTAAAAGCAATACAGCGTAACCGTGTGGGTCTTAAAGATCCGCGCAAGCCAATAGGTTCGTTTATATTCCTTGGCCCTACGGGTGTGGGTAAAACCGAATTAGCCCGCTCACTTGCTCGTTACATGTTCGATAGTGATGATGCTTTGATACGGGTGGACATGAGTGAGTATATGGAGAAATTCTCACTGAGCCGTTTGATAGGTGCGCCTCCCGGATATGTGGGATATGAAGAAGGTGGGCAGCTTACCGAAAAAGTACGTCGCAAACCATATTCAGTAGTGCTACTTGACGAGATCGAAAAAGCACACCCCGATATTTTCAATATACTGCTGCAGGTATTGGATGATGGACAGCTGACTGATGGTTTAGGCCGCAAAGTTGATTTCAAGAATACTTTGATTATTATGACATCAAACATCGGTGTACGCCAGTTAAAAGATTTTGGTACCGGTGTTGGTTTTACAACTTCAGCAAAAAGCGAAAGCGCGGAAGATGCTAGCAGAGGTGTGATTGAGAAAGCGCTGAAACGTACGTTCTCGCCAGAATTCCTTAACCGGATCGACGATGTTGTAATATTCAATTCGCTTACAGAAGAGCATATTGCGCAGATCATCGATATCATAATGAAGGACGTATTGAAGCGGTTGAATACACTTGGGTTCTCACTGGAGCTAACAAGCGCTGCAAAAAAATTCATCGCTGATAAAGGTTATGATGCTCAATTTGGCGCGCGGCCACTGCATAGGGCTATACAAAAATACCTGGAAGACCCGCTGGCTGAAGAGATACTTAATCATCGGATAAAGGAGGGAGACAGTGTAAAGGCAGACTTTAATGAAGAGGAAAAAAAGATATTCTTTACAATATCTCAAGGTGCTAAGAAGGAAGAGTCTTCCACACCTACCGAAGAATAGCACTATTCATTATTATAGACATAAATAAGGGAGGCTCGACCTCCCTTATTCTTTTTATGGGGGCATGAAATTTTAATTTCTTCGGGAAATTTTCACTCATGAAACAAAAGCAAATTGCCATACTTACTGAAAATGGTTTCGAACAAGTAGAACTAACATCGCCTAAGGAAGCTCTGGAAAAGGAAGGATATATTGTACACATCATCTCGCCACAAAAAGAGAAAGTAAAGGGATGGAACCATACAGATTGGGGTATTGAGTTACCCGTAGATAAACATATTGATGAAGTGGCACCGGAGGATTACGATGCATTGGTGTTACCGGGCGGAGTTATCAACCCTGATAAATTGAGAACTAATGAAAATGCAGTTGCTTTTACTAAGCAAATGCTGGAGTCAGGAAAGCCGCTGGCAGCAATTTGCCATGGTCCACAAACGCTTATCGAAACCAACCTACTTTCAGGGAAAAATATAACTTCTTACCCTTCATTACAAACAGATTTGAAAAATGCGGGTGCTACGTGGAGCGATAAAGAAGTAATAGTGGATAATAACCTGATAACCAGCCGTAACCCCGACGATTTACCTGCCTTTAATCGTGAGTTAATTAAGGCATTGTCAAAATGATTTATTAGGTAAAAACATAACCTATATACCCAACATAGTTTAACTTTAGCTTGTCTATATATAACTTGCTATTATTAGTTGAACATGGTGAAACCACTGGCACTATTTATAGTGCTCATACTACCTTTCTGGCTCAGTGCTCAAAACATGGTACCCAACCCAAGTTTTGAGACAATGAACAGTTGCCCTAATAATATAGGTAGTATCGACTTTTCACCTAATTATACCAGTTTTCCTACTGTAGATGCATGGGTTAGCCCATTACAAAGTGCGTCGCCTGATTATTTTAATACATGTGCTAATATGTTGAGCGGGGTGCATGTACCCGAAGCAACTTTCGGGTATCAATTCCCGCGTACTGGCAATGCATTTGCAGGTATTATAGCCTGGCAGGCAACAAATGATAATGGCATCTGGAAGGATGATTTTCGTGAGTATATGCAATGTAGATTGGTAGCCCCAATGGTAGCGGGCCAGCGCTATTGCGTAAGTTTTTATGTGAGCCCGAGTGTTAGTACGGATTTTCCTGATTTTAATTATGTCTCTTTAGATCAGTTGGGAATACATTTTTCAGATGCTCAAATAACACAAAGCTCAGGCTATAGCCTTACTCTTCCGTATAGCGTTATAAACCCTGCGGGTAATTATATACTTGATACTGGTGGCTGGGTAAAAATAAACAGCATATATACTGCAGTAGGTGGAGAACAGTGGATGACGATAGGTGTTTTCAATACAGGTAGCTTGCCTACATACATACAAGCCTCACCTATACCTGCTAATCCTGCTTTTAATACGTATCGCAGTTATATGTATTTCGATGATTTTAGCGTGGTAAAAATAGCAGCTGATGATACGCAAAGAACAGTACACAATGTTGCACTGTGCGATACAAATAATATATCAGTAAATCTGAAAAGCAGTGGTGTAGATGGAACTTATCTGTGGTATTCAGGTGATATAAATGAGCAGGTAAATGTAAACCATACAGGTACCTACTGGTGTAGATCATCCGCAGATTGCCAATATTATATTGATACATTTAAAGTGTATTACGATCCTAATATTAAACTCACGTTGGGCCGCGACACAGGTAACTGCTATAGTCAGCCGGTAACAATAAAAGCTAATAATGCAAGCTTTATTAACTACCTCTGGAGTACCGGTGAAACAACCGAAGAAATTACAATCAACCAAACGGGCACATACTATCTCGCGGCCGAAAATCAATGTGGTTTACAACGCGATACAATTAACGT